>NZ_MCUF01000025.1:0-121043 GCF_002873615.1 Shewanella sp. 10N.286.51.B7 | reverse complement strand
TATTTAAAAACAGTTAGCCGCATTTACAGGCAATAATGAATAAATAACATCAGGAACCCTGTCGTTTTAAGATACTATATCTAAGCTTATATTTAACGCGTTTAGCGTTAAAACAAAATAGCTAACCTATTGAATCAATCAGGCTTGAGCGCTTAATGTCATGATTAGAGTCATACTCTAAATATGAAATAAACACTCAAGATGTTCAATTTATTAGCTACTAACGGTCAAACCAACCGGAATTGATATCATTGTGAAAATGACTCTAAAAACAGATTTAGCCAAGATACTCAAATACTGCATAGGCCTTATGCTATTTGCCAGTAGCTCTTTTTCAACTTCGCTATCTGCCAAACCTCTGTTAATCGCCTCTGATATCTGGTGCCCTTATGTCTGCGAAGCTCAAACAGGCTATGTTACTGAACTGACTCAACGCGCCTTTGCTGAAATGGATCAACCAGTACACTTTATCGCAGTGCCATTTAATCGCGCCTTAAAAGAAGTCCAGCAAGCTAATGTTGATGCAATTCTAGCTGTGACACCTGATCATGTCGCTCAATTTGATTTACTGACTGATGACCTGATTATTGGCTATGCCAGTAAAGATTTTTACACGACGAATAGCTTTGCGTGGCAGTTTAATCAAATTGAAGATTTAGATACTGTACAGGTAGGCATAATACGCGGCTATGATTATGGCGAACGACTTAATGCCAAAATCGCAAATTCGAATCGTTTTTATATTGCCTCAGGTAACCAGCCGTTAACCATGAATCTCAAACGACTCATCAAAGGTCGCTTCCATGTCATGATTGGTAATAAGATTGTGATTGAACAAACCGCAAAAAAAATAAACCTTGATGATCAAATTCGTTATGCAGGAAGCTTTGGTGAACCTATTCCGCTTTATGTTGGCTTTAATCAAGGTAATACAAAAGCAGCTAAAATGTTTGCTGACGGGCTGAAAAAATTGAAGCAAACAGGCGAGTTCCAGCAGATTCTAGACAAGTACAACATTGAAATGAGTGACGATTCAACCTTTTAACTTCCCATTTGGCTTTATGACAAATAAAGCCACTCGCGCCATATCAGTCTCCTAATCACCCCATAATAAAACAGGCTATCTAAGCTCATGTTTATATAGCATTAGTAAAAAATTGATATCTTATCACTATCATTTTTTATTTAGCTTTCACTGATATTAACAACCTATTTAGCAGGACTCATCCAAATAAGTTACAAAATGTGTACTTTTAACACATTTGTTATGGCTGAGTGTACAATCACGCATTGGCTTTACAAAGCCCCAACATTACCCATGTATTAATAGTCTTTCATTGAAGATAAATGTCACGATAAACCCCATCGTACACTGCTATTTTTCCTGTCGCGTTATTAAAATTATAAGCATGTGGCACTGATGATATGTATCAAGTGACCACTTCGGAGCCAGCATGAAATCTTACCCTAAGGCTATCGCGCTAGTATTAGGCCTATTGTATTTACCTTGGGTAAATGCCTCGCCGATAGAACAAACCAAAGGCGACTTTGAAGATAAGTTTCGCCAATTAGAAGAAAGTCACCCTACCCCAAATGACTACCGTAACGCCGCTGGCGAGCCAGGTAAAGATTACTGGCAGCAGCAGGTTGATTACAAAATAAATGTGAAACTGGATGAAACTCAACGCCGTATTGTGGGCAGCGAAACCATTACTTATCACAACAACTCACCTTATACCCTCAAGTACTTATGGATCCAGCTCGAGCAAAACCGCTTCAGTTCTGACTCAGTTGCCGAACGCAGTAGTAGTTTTTCAGGCCTAGGTAATAACGCCAGTGCTTCAGCTAAAGCGCAAGACAAAGCGCCAGCTAAAATTAATTTATCGACTTTACGCCGTCAGCAGTTTATGGACGATGTAGAGCTGGGTTACCAGTTATCTAACATCACAGATGCTAAAGGCAAAGCGCTAAAATATGTGATTAATGGCGCGCAAATGCGAGTCGATTTAACTAAGCCACTGAAACCAAATCAAACCACTAAAGTGAACATTGATTTTGCCTTTAATATCTTAGAAGAAGACGCCGTAGGCGCTCGTTCAGGTTATGAACACTTCCCTGATGATAAACGCGAAGGCGGTAATGATATTTTCTTGCTGGCTCAATGGTTCCCGCGAGTATCGTCTTATTCAGATTACGAAGCTTGGCATAATAAAGAATTTTTAGGCCGTGGTGAATTTACCCTAGAATTTGGTAATTACGACGTCAAGATGACAGTGCCAACTGACCATATCGTCACTGCGACTGGCGTATTACAAAATCCTAAAAAGGTGCTGACTAAAACTCAGCGAAACCGTTTAGAAGATGCCAAAGATGCTAAGAGACCAGTATTTATTGTCTCTGCCGATGAAGCCTTAAAGAACGAATCAAGCACCCAATCAGGCCAAAAAACCTGGCATTTTAAAGCTGAAAACGTGCGTGACTTTGCCTGGGCATCTTCGCGTAAATTCATTTGGGATGCCAAAGGCTATCAACAAGGTGGCGACACTATGCCTGAAGTCATGGCGATGTCGTTTTACCCTAAAGAAGGCGGTGAGTTATGGGAAAAATACTCAACTGAGTCTGTCATCCATACCATGGAAGTCTACTCGCGTTTTACGTTTGATTATCCTTACCCAACGGCCATTAGCGTCAATGGCCCAGTTGGCGGCATGGAATACCCGATGATTAGCTTTAATGGTCCCCGCACCATTTGGCATGAAGACGGCACTCGAAGCTATACCTTATCTGAAAAACAATTCCTCATTGGCGTAGTGATCCATGAAGTGGGTCATAACTACTTCCCAATGATTGTGAACTCAGATGAACGTCAATGGGCTTGGATGGATGAAGGTTTAAACAGCTTTTTAGATGGCGTAGCCAGTAAAGAGTGGGATCCTGATTTAGCCTGGGGACGTGAGCCAAGCGACATCATCGAATACATGAAGTCTAATGTGCAAGTGCCTATCATGACCCAATCTGATAGCATCTTAAAGTACGGTCCGAATGCCTATACTAAGCCTGCTGCAGCGCTTAATATTTTACGTGAAGTGGTGTTAGGTCGTGAGCTTTTTGACTTCGCCTTCCAAGAATACTCTCGCCGCTGGGAAAATAAACGTCCAACCCCTTATGACTTTTTCCGTACGATGGAAGAAGCATCAGGTGTTGATTTAGATTGGTTTTTCCGTGGCTGGTTTTACACCACAGATCATGTTGATATCAGCATAGATAAAGTTTACCAATTGCGTTTAGATACCCAAGATCCTGATATTGATTTTGACCGTTTACGCCAAGAAAATGCCGATAAACCAACATCTTTATTTGTTGCAAATAATCAACAAGCAGGGATGAAACCTTGGGTTGATTTAAATGGCGACTTAGCCGATTTTCATGATAAAAACGATCGTTTTACGGTGACCAATAAAGAGCGAAATAAGTACCAGTCAACACTTGCGAAGTTAAAGCCCTGGGAACGTAAAGCACTCGCTAGAGCACTAGAAGAAGATAAAAACTATTACGTCATGAACTTCTCAAATCTTGGCGGCCTGGTGATGCCAATATTACTTGAGATGACCTATGATGATGGCAGTACTGAAAAGCTGACATTGCCTGCAGAGATTTGGCGACGCTCTCCTCATGCAGTGAGCAAGCTGATTGTCACTGAAAAATCACAGCAATTGGTGTCAGTTGAAATCGATCCAAGCTGGGAAACCGCTGATGTAGATATTGAAAATAACCATTATCCACGTCGTATTATTCCGTCGCGAATTGAAGCTTATAAAAGCGAGAAACGTAAAGGTAAGCATCGACGCGACATCATGCATGAGATCAATACCGAGATAAAAGAACCTGAAGCCAAGGAGTATAAAAAATAATGTCACGAGCAATTATCGCAATCAGCTTGTTATTCATTGCCGTTTTTAGCTTCAGCACTAACACTTGGGCGCATCAGCAAAAAGAAAGTTATAGCAATGTGCTGTTTAATGAACGCACAGGTAATTTAGAAGTGCAGCATCGGTTTTATTTACACGATGCTGAGCACGCGGCAAAGCGCCTATTTGATAGTAATACTGATTTAATCAAAGAGCCTGTTAGTCGTGATGCTTTTGCTTATTATGTGCAGGACAAGTTTCATATTGCCGATGATAAGCAGCAAACTATCAAGCTAAATTTGGTTGGTACTGAAGTCGAAGGTAAGTATTTATGGGTGTACCAAGAAACTCAGATAAACCATCAAACGATGAGTAGTTTTTACATCAAGATGGAAAGCTTACAGGAGCTTTGGCCAAGTCAACTTAACTACATTAATGTAGAACGAGAAAAACAAGTGAAGTCATTAAGGCTAAGTGCTGGTGATGCTTGGCAGCACCTGTCACTCGATAAGTAGTCATGTAAGCCATTGCTTCAGAGTGGGACTCATTTTTGACTTAACATTGTGTATTTTAAAAAAGACCTTCGGGTCTTTTTTTTGATTTATTTATCTCCTCTCCCTTCTTCACTCTTGCCTAGCGCACATTTATTTTCACAATTTGATCTAGCTCAAAAACACCGTAACTTTTGTTAATCTTTTGTTGTTTTACTGTATCAGGTTGGCACACTGGATAGTGTAATAAGTAAATAATTGCTGCGATGACCGTTTAACTTCGACAGAAAAACTTAAGCTAAGCAATTGTCATATAAGTATTAATATTCACAGGAGGTGGAATGGGCGGATTAGTAAAGTTATTACAATCTATGCTCGGCAGTTTTCGAGATTTAGTCCCCATCATTTTGGTGGTGAGTTTTTTTGAGATTTTTATCCTTCAACAAGCACCTGCTAACCTCTTTTCCATCCTCGTCGGCGTTGTCTTTATCGTCTTAGGTTTAACCTTTTTTGTTTTCGGCTTAGAAATGGGCTTATTCCCTATTGGTGAGTCATTAGCCCATGCCCTTGCCCGCAAAGGCAGTACATTCTGGTTGGTTATTTTTTCATTTGCTTTGGGGTTTGGTACCACATTAGCTGAACCCGCGTTAACGGCGGTGGCCGCTGAAGCTGCAGAAGTCGCTGCAGAAGGCGGTGCCATAGCCTTCACAGAACAAGCTATGGACAGTTATGCCATGGGACTGCGCCTAACTGTTGCTGTCTCGGTTGGTCTGGCCATATTGCTCGGGGTTATCCGTATCGTAAAAGGCTGGCCGATTCATTATTTGATCATTGGCGGTTATGTCATCGTGATGATCCTCACCAGTTTCGCCCCAGAAAGTATCATTGGTATTGCTTATGACTCTGGCGGAGTAACCACCTCGACCATTACAGTGCCATTAGTCACAGCGTTAGGTGTTGGGTTAGCCACAGTGATTAAAGGTCGTAATCCGATGTTAGATGGTTTTGGGTTAATAGCCTTTGCCAGTCTTACACCGGTAATTTTCGTATTGCTGTACGGCATGGTGCTATGAATATGGCTGAAAAACATATGAATCATAAGGGTTTTTTCACTCATTCTACAAGTATCTCAATGGGGGGGAGCAATGATCTGGCTTAGTCAGTTATTCGACACTTTATTGCTCACCATGCGTGATGTTGTCCCTATTGCGACCATTTTATTTGGTTTTCAATTGGGCGTACTTAAACGACCGATAGCCAATTGGAAAACCGTGGTTCTGGGATTTGTGTATGTCATCCTAGGTTTGAGTTTTTTCCTGGTCGGCCTAGAGTTAGCGCTGTTTCCTATTGGCGAGAACCTCGCTAATCAGCTCACATCGCCAAGTATCTTGCACCCTGACGGTTCAGCTGGGCCTTACTTGTGGCAGGACTACTTTTGGGTTTATGTATTTGCTGCGGCTATAGGTTTTAGTACCACAATCGCTGAACCCTCTTTAATTGCCGTCGCGATTAAGGCCAATGAAGTCTCCGGCGGCACTATAAGCACCCAAGGTTTGCGCATTTCGGTCGCTATTGGGGTTGCATTTGGTATTTCGCTCGGCTGTTTTCGCATTGTGGTTGGCGATCCTATTCATTACTACATTATGGCGGGTTATGTGGTGGTGGTGATCCAAACTTTCTTTGCACCTAAGTCCATTATTCCTCTTGCCTATGATTCTGGCGGTGTGACCACATCAACGGTCACTGTCCCGTTAGTTGCTGCGTTAGGCTTAGGGTTAGCCTCCAATGTAGAAGGCAGAAATCCATTAATTGATGGCTTTGGCCTCATCGCTTTTGCCAGTTTATTTCCCATTATTGCTGTCATGAGCTATGCACAAATCGTCGCTTGGCTCGATAAGCGCAGAGATAAATTGGCTGACGATGCCACTGAAACCGTCACAGTAGAAGAACAAACAACAACCAATCAAGCTTCTATAGCAGATATAGAAACTAATCGATCCGTTAAGGAGTAATTCATGCGATTTAAGCTCATTATCGCGTTTGTCGACGACATCACAACTGACAATATACTTGATGCCGCAAGAGAAGCTGGCGCGACTGGCGCTACCGTTATTAACCACGCTAGAGGTGAAGGGCTTAAGAAAAAGAAAACCTTCATGGGCTTGGGATTAGATGTTCAGCGCGATGTCATTTTGTGGTTAGTTGAAGAGCATATGAGTCGCCATATTTTAGAAACAATCTGTGAAGTCGGCGGTTTTAATACCAACCCAGGCCAAGGTATCGCGATTCAAATTGATGTTGAAGACGCCGTCGGTGTGGCGCACCAAGTCGAGAAACTCACTAATGATATTAAGGATCAGATATGAAGCCGTCGACCCCGATTAAAAACCGTGATGTATTAATGAATCAATATGCCATGATTGACGGCATGCTGACTATCAGTGAAGCCATTGCTATCGCCGTGGAGAAAAAGGTATCGATTTTAGTGGTGAATAAACGTCATGAGCATGATGAATATGGCATGTTACTTTTAAGTGATATTGCCAGAAAAGTGCTCGCAACTAATAAGTCTCCTGAGCGAGTTAACGTTTATGAAATTATGATAAAACCAGTAATGTCAGTGGATGCTGAAATGGATATTCGTTACACCGCTAGGCTATTTGATCAATTTCAAATTAATAAAGCACCCGTAGTGGAGCATGCCAATATCATTGGTTTTGTCACTTACGATGACATCGTATTAAAAGGCATGGTCACAAGCGCTTAATGCTTAATGATGAGTGATGAGTGATGAGCGATTAGCGATTAGCGATTAGCGCTAACTATTACATTCACACTGGCCATAAAAAAGCCTTGAAGCAATGACTTCAAGGCTTTATTTTTTATTAAGAACCAGCCTTAATATTCAGTCAAATATTACTGACCAATAAAGTGTTGGTCTTTCAGCCAATCCAAATATTCAGGCACCGCTTGCTCAACCGTTTTAAATACATGATCGCACCCTACAGAGCGCAGCTGAGTTAAATCAGCTTGGGTATAACTTTGGTATGCACCCTTCAATTTATCGGGGAAAGGAATATATTCAATTTCACCTTTACCATGATAGTTAACCACAGCATTAGCAACGTCATTAAAGCTTTGGGCTTGGCCTGTTCCACAATTAAAGATCCCTGATACTGACTTGTTTTGCCATAACCATAAGTTCACTTTAACCACGTCTTCAACAAACACAAAATCACGTAACTGCTGACCATCTGCATAGCCATCAACACCGGCAAATAAGCGACAGACACCATTCGCTTTGATTTGGTTATTAAAGTGGAAGGCAACACTCGCCATGCCGCCTTTATGCTGCTCTCTAGGACCATAAACGTTAAAGTAACGTAGGCCTGCAACCTGTGCATTGGTGTCTTGCTGTCTGACATATTGATCAAACAAGAACTTAGAGTAAGCATAAACATTTAGCGGCTTTTCAACTTCACGCTGCTCAACAAATTTTTCACTGCCACCATAAACAGACGCTGATGATGCATAAATAAATTGCACATCATTTGCTTGGCTATAATGCAGTAATACTTTTGAGTATTCATAGTTGTTTTGCATCATAAACTTGCCATCCCACTCAGTGGTCGATGAACAAGCTCCTTGATGGAAAATAACTTCTAATTTACCGTCAAATTCGCCGGCTTTAATGCTGGCTAAAAAGGCATCTTTATCTAAATAGTCAGCAATTTCGCAATCTGCTAAGTTAAACATCTGTGTGCCGTCAGATAAATCATCTACTGCGATAATATCTGTACGACCTAATTCGTTTAATGACTTAACTAAATTACTACCAATAAAACCTGCAGCACCTGTTACAACTATCATAAGAATAATTCCGTTATTGTGTTTAACTCATTTGCAGCCAATTTAGGAGAGCTTACTCGCTAATATCGTCTGCATAAAATGTATTTAAAAACTGCGCAGTCTCTGCCGCCGCTATATCAAAATTAACTAACGCCATATTTCGGCCGGTTTTCTTACCGATTGGCGGTGTGAATGCTAAGCGACGTGCATCAGCCGAGAGTGACTGCCAACGTACTTCTGGGGCAGAGCGTCTACCAGCATAAAACCCAACTGTAGGGACATTATGCAGCCCTGCAAGGTGCAATGGTCCAGTAGAGCCTGCAATAAACATATCCGCTGCAACCAAAGACTCGGCAAATTCAGCCAAACTGGATAATGGCTTGGCCATTACGACTTTAATATTACTCGCTACGAGTAAATCATGCATCTGCTGTGCAAGACGTTCCTCTTCACCGCTATAGGTTAAAACAAAACGACAATTCAGTTTAGTCTGTTTATCAATATCAATCAGCATGCGAGCAAAGCTGTCTACAGGTACACCACCTGAGGAGCCGCCTGTGCCTGGGTGAGCAAAAATTAACTTCTCATCACTTTGCTGATGATAATATTGCTGCCATTTCGGTTTTTGTTGCTGCACATTCCATAAAGGTCTAGTCACTTCGGGAATATCGTAACCGTTTTGCGCTAAAAAAGACTCCACCAACATACATGCACCACGCCAGCAACCTTCACCTTTTTTGTATTGGTGATCCGCGCGATGCTTATAAAGGTACTGATACCAATTATGTTTTGGTGCTAACACAAATGGAATGTTCGCTGGCTTTAAAAATTTATAACCACGAAATTCAGACAACGACACTATCGCACCATCGTATTCTCGTTCTTTAATGCGCTCGCTGATCCCTTGATCATCACCATCATCGATAATCACATGATCTACGTAGGGACAAGCTAATGCAAAAGCTTTGGTTACTGGTGAGACAAGGACTTCAATGCTGGCCTCTGGCATGGCTTTTTTCAGCAAGCTTAATGCGGGCCAACTTAACGTAAAGTCACCAATTTTATCGTAACGAAGAAAAAGCACTCTTTTCATAGCTATCTAAACCTGAGTAGTACCAAACAAAAGCAGTATAAATAAAAAATCCCTGCAATACAGGGATTAATTAGCTGAGCAAAATAACTGATTGCTAGATTTAGCGTGAATTAGAACGGGATATCGTCATCCCAATCTCCACCTAAATCAGGCGTAGTATTTTGTGGTTGTGGCGTTGGCGCTGGGCGCTGGGCTGGCGCAGATTGCTGCTGGAAGCCACCTTGCTGTTGCGCAGGTTGTTGGAATCCACCTTGCTGCTGTTGTGCTGGCGCTGGGCGCTGTGCTGGAGCAGACTGCTGCTGGAAACCACTTTGTTGTTGCGCTGGCGCTTGTGGCTTAGGCGTATAAGCAGGCTTTTGAGCAGCTTGTTGCTGAGCTGGCTGTTGCTGAGCTGGCTGTTGGAAGCCACCTTGCGCTTGTTGCTGGCCGTAACCACCTTGCGATTGAGGTGCACTTTGCTGAGGAGCATTACCGTAGCCACCTTGACCTTGGTTCATGCCACCTTGCTGACCGCCTTGACCACGGCTATCCAGCATTTGCATTTCCATCGCGTTAATTTCTGTCTTGTAGCGATCTTGACCAGTAGTCTGATCCTGCCACTTGCTAGTTTGCAGTTTACCTTCTAAATAAACTTTAGAACCTTTTTTCAGGTATTCACCAGCTACTTCAGCTAAACGACGGTACATAACAATGTTATGCCATTCTGTACGTTCTTGCTGTTGACCTTGTTGGTCTTTCCAAGACTCACTCGTTGCCACAGTAAAGTTAGCGACGGCGTTACCATTTGGCATGTAACGAACCTCTGGGTCCTTTCCTAGGTTACCGACCAAAATTACTTTATTCACACCACGACTGGCCATTGAAATCTCCTGCGATTTACCATGTTCTAAATTTAATTACGTTCAAATTTTGTTGAATCAATTATGTCATTTTTATGCTCACTGAAGCATCAGTTGAGTCACAAAAACACGAATTTAATTCTTAGCTGACAGAGCCTAACACAGCTCGCGCTTCTCTTAAATCGAATTGATCATCTACTTTTAAATAAGCTGCTTTCTCTTCAATCACCACAATGGCTTCGGCAACCCCAGATAGTTGTGACAACTGAGTTGCCATATCTTGCGCATGATTTCTATCTTTCGCTTCAGCTTCAAGCGTATAGCTTTTAAGAAGCACAGGTTTTTCCATACCAATGGTCAATAATAACCAAACAAACATCAATGCTAATGCGACAAAAAACACCCCTGAAGCGCCAACAAGTTGATAAGCACCACCGCCTAACATACCACCGCAAAATGCACCGAGGAACTGACTGGTAGAATAAACGCCCATGGCAGAACCTTTATCCCCCATAGGGCAAAACTTAGCAATAAGGCTAGGTAACGAGGCTTCCAAATAATTAAAGCCGGTGAAAAACAGCACGACTGCGCCACTTAATACCCACAAGTTATCGGCATAAATGCCCATTGCTGCCAGTGATACCATCATAATCATCAATGATATTTGGAACATGGTTTTGGTGTTATTACGCTTAACGCCGATGATAATTAACGGCACCATTAAAAAGAAAGCGCCGATGAATGCAGGAAAATACAACATCCAATGTTTTTCTTTCACTAAACCAGCGTCAACCAAGTCTAGTGGTAAAGCTACAAACACCGCAGTTAAGACTAAATGCAGAATAAAGATACCCGCATCAAGACGGAACAATTGTGGATCCATCAACATGCGTTTTAGTTTGGTTGGCGTCGCGACAGTATCGCCCTTAGGCGCTTGTGATACAGGGTTCGGCACCAACACTTGTACAATAACCATGCCCAATACAGCTAAAATCGCGGTTAAAAAGAACAAGCCTTCAAGACCTGCATATTGCGCGACAATTGGCCCGGCTAATAACGACAGCGCAAATGAAAAACCAATACACATTCCGATAATCGCCATCACTTTAGTGCGCTGCTCATCACGAGTTAAGTCAGCAGCCAAAGCTAAAACAGCAGCGGCAATGGCGCCCATTCCTTGTAATGCACGCCCAAACACCACACCGTAAATATGATCAGACATGGCGGCGACAATACTGCCGATAGCAAAAATGACTAAGCCGCCCAGAATAATCGGTTTACGGCCATATTTATCAGACAACATACCCATTGGGATCTGTAAACAGGCTTGTGTTAATCCGTAAGCACCAATGGCTATACCAACCCATAATGGCGAGAATCCTTCCAAGTGTTGGCCGTAAAGCGCAAACACGGGCATGATCATAAACAAGCCCATCATGCGTAAGCCGAATACACTAGCTAACGAAAATGCGACCTTTTTCTCAATGCCGGAGAGTCCATTTTTGGCCATTCAGTTGCCCTTAATTTTGTATCTGTAAAAAATTTTGAGTTGCGCATATTATCACAGCGTCCTAATTTAGCTCAAAAGGAATAATGAACCAAGGTACAACTGTTTATCGTATTTGCTAATGAAGTTAAACAAACAGGTTATAATGTGTCTTACATCGCAGTTCATTAATATTCGACTTTAGCTAACAAAACAACCAAATGAACTAACAATTTAGCACTGTACAATACTGTATGAAATACTGTATAAATACAGAGTAAAATCTAATCACAAATCAAATGCCTTAACTTGTTTGCCAAGATATTCAGCTTTATCGGTGAGCGAGTACAACATCAGAGTGAAGAATGGATACCATTGAAATTCGTGGTGCACGAACCCACAACTTAAAAAACTTTGACCTTAAAATTCCACGGGACAAACTGATTGTCATTACGGGATTGTCAGGTTCAGGCAAATCATCATTAGCCTTCGACACTTTATATGCTGAAGGACAACGTCGATATGTTGAATCACTATCTGCTTATGCACGTCAATTTTTAAGTTTGATGGAAAAGCCAGATGTCGACCATATTGAAGGCTTAAGCCCTGCGATTTCAATTGAGCAAAAATCCACTTCACATAACCCACGTTCAACCGTGGGCACCATCACTGAAATTTATGATTATCTGCGTTTACTGTTTGCCCGCGTTGGTGAACCTCGATGCCCGACTCACGGCCAACCATTAGCGGCACAAACCGTCAGCCAGATGGTGGATAAGGTGCTCGAGCTACCAGAAGGTAGTCGGCAGATGTTATTAGCCCCAGTGGTTAAAGCCCGTAAAGGTGAACACGTAAAGTTACTAGAAAGCCTAGCCGCACAAGGCTATGTCCGTGCACGTATTGATGGTGATGTATGTGACTTGTCCGATCCGCCAACCCTAGATTTACATGTCAAACACACCATCGAAGTGGTCGTCGACAGATTCAAAGTGCGTGATGATCTTAAACAACGTTTAGCTGAGTCATTCGAAACCACACTAGAAATGTCTGGCGGTATTGCTGTTGTTGCTGACATGGCAGGCGAAGCTGAAGAGATTGTATTCTCTGCTAATTTTGCTTGTCCCCATTGTGGCTACTCTATGGCTGAACTTGAGCCACGTATTTTCTCGTTCAACAATCCTGCCGGTGCCTGTCAAACTTGTGATGGATTAGGTGTACAACAGTACTTTGATGCTGACCGCGTGATCACTAATGGCGAGTTATCGCTAGCTGGCGGCGCTATTCGTGGCTGGGACAAGCGTAATTTCTATTATTTCCAAATGCTCAGCTCATTGGCTGAACATTATAAGTTTGATGTCGAAACGCCGTTTCAGCAGCTTACAGACAAAGTCCAAAAAATTGTTCTGCATGGCTCAGGCAAACAGAGCATTGCCTTTAAATACATTAACGACCGTGGTGATGTGGTTATTCGTAATCATCCCTTCGAAGGCATATTGAATAATATGGATCGCCGCTATCGTGAAACTGAAAGCAATTCAGTGCGCGATGAGCTATCTAAATTCATTAATACTCAATCGTGTAAAAGCTGTGGCGGTTCACGCCTGCGTGAAGAAGCCCGTAATGTGTTCATTGGCGATTTAACCTTACCGCAATTAACCGAATGGTCCATTGGCGAAGCATTGGGTTACTTCAAAGACATCCATTTCACTGGTCAAAAAGCGCAAATTGCAGAAAAAATTCTTAAAGAAGTGGGTGATAGACTCGGATTCTTAGTCAATGTCGGGCTTAATTATCTTAGTTTAGATCGCTCGGCAGATACCTTATCTGGTGGTGAAGCCCAACGTATCCGTTTAGCCAGTCAAATTGGTGCCGGCCTTGTTGGTGTAATGTACGTCCTTGATGAGCCGTCAATTGGCCTACATCAGCGCGATAACGAGCGTTTACTCCAAACCCTTATCCACCTACGTGATTTAGGTAACACGGTTATCGTGGTCGAGCACGATGAAGATGCGATTCGCATGGCTGATCATGTGATTGATATTGGCCCAGGTGCTGGCGTACACGGCGGAGAAGTTATTTGCTCTGGTGGCTTGAAAGATATTATTGAGTGTGAAGAGTCGATTACTGGTCAATACATTTCCGGTAAAAAACAAATCCACGTCGGTGAACAGCGCACACCAATGGATCCGAAAAAGGTTATTGAGTTATTTGGCGCTACAGGTAACAACCTCAAAAATGTCGACTTAACCATTCCGATTGGTTTATTCACCTGCGTCACTGGTGTTTCTGGTTCAGGTAAATCTACACTGATTAATGATACTTTTTATAAAATCGCTCACCGTATGCTAAATGGCGCGACAGTCGATGAACCCGCAGCCCATAAAAGCATTAAAGGTATGGAGCAATGCGACAAGGTTGTCGATATTGATCAAAGCCCAATTGGCCGTACTCCACGTTCAAACCCTGCCACTTATACAGGCATATTTACGCCAATCCGTGAGCTATTTGCTGCCACACAAGAATCTCGAAGCCGTGGTTACTTGCCAGGTCGTTTCTCGTTTAACGTTAAAGGCGGTCGCTGTGAAGCTTGTCAGGGTGATGGCTTAATTAAAGTCGAAATGCACTTTTTACCAGATGTGTATGTTCCCTGTGATTCATGTAAAGGCAAACGCTATAACCGCGAAACCTTAGATGTCAAATACAAAGGGAAAAACATTCATGAAGTGTTGCAAATGACCATTGAAGAAGCCCGCGTCTTCTTCGATCCAATCCCTGCAATCGCTCGTAAGCTGCAAACGCTTGTTGATGTTGGTTTATCTTATATTTGCTTAGGCCAAAGCGCGACGACATTATCGGGTGGTGAAGCTCAGCGAGTGAAATTATCTAAAGAATTGTCTAAGCGAGATACAGGCAAAACCTTATATATTCTCGATGAACCCACTACAGGTTTACACTTTGCCGATATCCAATTATTGCTTGATGTATTACATAGATTAAAGGCAAAAGGTAATACTATTGTGGTGATTGAACACAACTTAGATGTGATTAAAACCGCAGACTGGATTGTCGATTTAGGCCCTGAAGGTGGTTCTGGCGGCGGCATGATCCTAGTGAGTGGTACGCCTGAAGATGTTGCTCAAAATACTGAGTCGCACACGGCGCACTTCTTGAAGCCATTGTTAGAGAAGATGCCTGCGTTAACATCTGCTAAAGCTAACAAGGCACCTGCTAAAAAGGCAATTACTAACAAGGCAGCGGCTAAAAAGGTCACTAAAAAACCTGTTGCCTAACCTAGTAATAAAGAATCCGATTAAAAGATAGTGTAGTTAAGGTTAAACCTTATGGAAGACTAACCAATGGATATGAAATGGAATTTCAGTTAAAGGCGCTAATTTTAAAGGCACTAATTTTAAAGAGGCTAAGCTTAAAGGCATTAAATTTAAAGGCATTAAGTTTAAACGCACAAAGCTTAAAGCCTTTAAGCCCAAGCGTTGGCAAAAATAATGAGCTTGTTCGCCATGGACAAGCTCTACATTCTCAGTTAGTTAATCAAACGTTCTCGTCTGCAATCTCTTCATTTAATGCTCACGCTTTATCGGTTCTGTTGTTGTGTTTATTCTTATCTGGCTGTGCGTCGCAAAACTGTGGCAATTCACCCGTTAATCACTGGAGCAACCAAAGCCAGCTGCTTGAAGATATTCGCGTATTAAGTAGCCCTAAATTTGAAGGAAGAAAAACCGGGACATATGGCGCCGAGCTCAGTCGCGAGTACATTCAACAGCGCTTTACTGAGCTAAACCTCACACCATGGCAAGATGAATTTGAGGTGCCTTTTAACTACCGGTCTAATTTTTCAGATAAACAAGGCATCAACTTAATTGCGACCATAAAAGCCAGCAACAACTCCCAACGCTGGCGCGTGATTACCGCGCATTATGATCACTTAGGTAAAAAAGGAAATAAGGTGTTTGCTGGCGCTGATGACAACGCCTCAGGTGTCGCCGCGATGCTAGCAATCGCAGAGCAATGGCAACAGCAAGAGAATGACAATATCAATCTAATGATTGTCGCCACCGATGCTGAAGAACCTGGTTTATATGGTTCTTATGCACTAGTTGAGCAATTAACTTCAACACCTGATATGCAACTGGAAATGTCGTTAAATCTCGATATGATCGGCAATCCTTCTAGACCTCATGCAATTTATATAGAAGGTGAGAAAAATTTATCTGAATTTAGTCAGCTTAAAACTCAACTCCAAGACTATAATCAATTATGTATTCGGCAGAGCCGTTCAAGAATGAAAAACGGCAGCATGGTGAAGATTGATTGGCTGCGTGCTTCGGATCATTATCCGTTTCACAAAATGGGCATACCTTGGCTGTATTTAGGGGTACCGACTCATAAACAATACCATACGATTAACGATACCATTGATACGATTAATATTGGTTTTTTAGCAGCGGTCACTGAAACGGCATTTGAATTAGTCTCAGTGAATAAGCAGCAAATTGCTTTTCAATAATCAGGCCAATTTTAAAAACTTATTGAAAATATATAGTCAAACGGGTGAAAGCTTGCTATAATATCGCCCCTTTGACGCGGGAAATCGACACGGGGTTGATTTTCTGTCTGTGAAACTTTAGCGCGAATGATACAAATTTCGTGCATACCCACAAGGCTACAACTCAATGTCATCCGATGAAAGAACTTTCCGCGAACTTGGTTTATCCGAGAATTTGCTTCGTGCCCTTGACGATCTAGGTTACGAAAAACCAACTCCAATTCAATCAGCAAGTATCGACCCGCTAATGGCAGGTAAAGATATTTTAGGTCAAGCTCAAACTGGTACTGGTAAAACAGGTGCTTTCGCACTGCCTTTACTTAACAGTGTTGACCAAAAGCTGAATGCTCCTCAAATCCTAGTGCTTGCGCCAACTCGTGAACTTGCAGTTCAGGTTGCAGAAGCATTTGGTAGCTACGCTAAACACATGAAAGGCTTCCATGTACTACCTATTTATGGTGGTCAAAGCATGCATCAACAATTAAGTGCGCTACGTCGTG
This sequence comes from Shewanella sp. 10N.286.51.B7, assembly GCF_002873615.1. Taxonomy (NCBI): domain Bacteria; kingdom Pseudomonadati; phylum Pseudomonadota; class Gammaproteobacteria; order Alteromonadales; family Shewanellaceae; genus Shewanella; species Shewanella sp. 10N.286.51.B7. The sequence continues at coordinate 104,313 of NZ_MCUF01000025.1, read as the reverse complement.
GCCCACAAGTAGTTGTTGGTACGCCTGGTCGTGTAATGGACCACATGCGTCGTGGCACATTAAAATTAGATTCATTAAAAGCATTAGTGCTTGATGAAGCTGATGAAATGTTAAAAATGGGCTTTATTGACGATATCGAATGGGTATTAGAACATAAGCCTGCTGACAGCCAACTTGCTCTTTTCTCTGCGACTATGCCAGAGCAAATCAAGCGCGTTGCTAACAAGCATTTATCAGATCCTGTTCACATCAGTATCTCTACGACTAACTCTACCGTTGAGTCTATTGATCAACGTTTTGTTCAAGTATCTCAACATAACAAACTTGAAGCGTTAGTACGTGTATTAGAAGTTGAAAATACTGAAGGTATTATCATCTTCGTTCGTACTCGTAACAGCTGTGTTGAATTAGCTGAGAAACTAGAAGCTCGTGGCTATGCTTCATCACCATTACACGGTGACATGAACCAACAAGCCCGTGAGCGTGCTGTTGAACAGCTTAAACGTGGCAAGTTAGATATCCTTATTGCTACTGACGTTGCGGCTCGTGGTCTTGACGTTGAGCGTATTGGCCACGTAGTAAACTACGATATCCCATATGATTCAGAAGCTTATGTTCACCGTATTGGCCGTACAGGTCGTGCTGGTCGTACAGGTATGGCAATTCTTTTCGTAACAAATCGCGAAATGCGCATGTTACGTACCATTGAGCGTGCGACTTCAAGCCGTATTTCGCCAATGAAAGTACCTAGCCCTGAAACTGTTGCTGAGCGTCGTTTATCTCGTTTAGGCGAGCAAATCCAAGAAACCATTAATGGCGACTTAGATTTCATGAAGAACGCTGTTGCAGAATTATGTCAACAACTAGAAATCGACACTGATTTACTTGCTGCTGCATTATTACAACAAGTTCAATCTGAGCGTCCTTTACAGCTTCCAGCTATTCAAGAGCGTCAACGTGATTCTCGTGACAGTGGCAGAGATCGTGACAATGGTCGTGAGCGTCCTCGTCGTGATTCACGCGGTGGCCGTCCATTGCCTACAAGCTTTGGTAGCGCAGAAGGCTTAAAAGATAAGCCTGACGTTAAGATGTGTCGTTACGTAATCGAAGTAGGTCGCGACAATGGTGTTGGTGTAGGTAACATTGTTGGCGCTATCGCTAACGAAGCTAACATCGACAGCCAATTCATTGGTCAGATTCAATTATTTGACCAAGTCACTTCAATTGACTTACCAGACGGTATGCCAAAAGATGTGCTGACTCACTTACGTAAAGTACGTGTATGTGGCAAGCCACTTAACATCCGCGAAGCGGGTGATACGCCTTTCCCTGAGCAAAGCGACCGTCCACGTCGTCCACGTAATGACCGCCCTCGTGGTGATCGTCCTCGTGGTGACCGTAATGATCGTCCACGCGGTGACCGTCCACGCGGCGATCGTCCACGTAAGCCACGTGATAGCGAGTAATTGATCACAGTATCAACAATCTGTTGAACTGAAAGCGTATAAAAATGGAGCCTAGGCTCCATTTTTTTATGCCTATTGCTATACTCTGTACTCGTTGATACTTATTGATACAGTTCACTCTTCTATGCTAACAACCGCAAGCAAACTCACGTTTTACTTCCTCTGCTTTTTATCGCTAATTAGCCAGTCTACTTTAGCGAATGAATCTAATAACGATTGGGTCCAATTTACGTTTGAGAATGATGCCTTTGGTTTAATTGATACCAGTGACAACGGTTACAGTAATGGTCTTGATTGGAGCTGGGGAAAAGCGGTCGTAAATGATTATGACGATATAGACTTACCAGGGTGGCTAGAAACGCTTTATGGTTGGAGCTATTTAAATCAGGGTAGCAATAGGCAGTATCAGGTTAGCTACAGCGTCTCTCAGCGGATGTATACGCCTGATGATTTACAAGTCGATACCTTAATCGAAGCCGACAGGCCCTACGCTGGCACCCTGCTTTGGCAATCGAACTTACGTAGTTATGCTGATGGCATTGGCGACAATTTAAGCATCACTTTAGGTGTCGTGGGTCCAGCCTCTTTAGCAGAGCAAACTCAGAAACAAGTGCATAAAATTATCGATGCTAAAGAGCCCTTAGGTTGGGATAACCAACTCAGTAATGAAGCCGTTTTTCGTATTCAAGCACAGCGACTCTATCAGTGGGCATATACACCAATTTCAGAGAATGTGGAATTTGATAGTGTCCTACATGGTGATGCTTCTATAGGTAATTTGATGAGCCATGCGGGTGCAGGTTTAACTTTCCGTATTGGTAATATTCTTAATCAGAGCTATGCCTATATCGCGCCAGCAGCCTCAAGAAGTAATAATGGCTATATCGTCAAAAGTGCTGACCGATTGAGTTGGCAATTCTTTGTGACCTTTTATGGCCGCTATGTATTAAATGACATCACCATTGATGGCAACACGTTTAAAGATAGCCATTCTGTAGAGCTGACCCATGAACAAGCCATGCTCAATATGGGATTTATGCTCAACTGGAAAGACTGGGGGCTAGTTTTTTCAACCATTCGAGGCACTGAGCAATATAACAATCAACCCAGTACCGCCAACTTTGCAGCTGTCAGCATTAGCTATCGTTTCTAGGGCGTGTTGCTGTTTCAAGGTTATTTGGGCAGCGAATTTTGCTTAGATGCTAGGCGGCAATTCATTCGCCGCGCTTAATCCGTTTTTATCTCAAACAAAAACTCACCAGTAAAGATCAACACGACCTCATCATACTTTGACGACTTTTATTCTTGATGCTTATACGCACGTTTGTTTTGATATACAGGCCAAATTTGTACCGCAAACACTGAACCAATTATCAATCCGATACCCAATAATGACCAGCCATCAAGAATATCTGCGCTAAACACTTGTGGCCACCAGCCTACTTTCACCACAATCGCATTGGCAATAAAGCTCAACACTGGGGTTAATGCGAGCATCGCACTGACCTGAGCCGTTGGCCAATACTTCATTGCCTGCCCAAAACAGCCATAAGCAATTAAGGTATTTGCCGCGCAAAAGCACACGATAATCCAGTCGTTAGTATTCATCAGCTCGAAATGCTCAAATTGACTAAAAGGAGCCATGAGCGCAATGCCTAAACCATAAATGAATAACAGCACATTATTGGGTGATAGCTTAGTAATTAATGACTTTTGTAGCAGCGCATAACTTGTCCAAGATAAGACTGAAAATTGCACTATTAGCACGCCAAAACCTATCTGACTGGTGTTGCTCGCCGACGTATCTAAGCTTGGGTGGAAAAATAATAGCACTCCAAAAGCTAAGGTCGCGAAGCAACTAAGCTGCACAGCAGTTAAGCGTTCTTTAAAGAATAAGGCGCCACCAAATGCCAGATAAAATGGTGCCGTTTGAAAGTTAAGCTGAGCGGTTCCTGGTGACAAATTATCCAGTGAATACACAAAAGATGTGTAATTACACATGAGTAAAATACCCGCAGCCGACAATCGTAGCCAATCGCCTTGAGTTAATCCTATAAATTGTCTTAATGCCCCAAACCGCCACTGCAATAACAGCGTCACCACAAACGCCACTAAGAATCGAAACCAAGTTAGTGTAACAGGATCGATAAAACCACCCGATAGCTTTAAGGCTATGGGTAATATCCCCCAAAAAATCACGGCAACAGAAACAAAAATGAATCCTATACGAGTATGGCTCACTAGATTGAAAACCTCGATTTTAATGGCTTTAATTTGGCAACATATTGCCTGATTGTTGCAGACTAATAAACCCATTAAACGTTTAAATATCAGGCTCAGTATTCGCTGTACAGGATTAAGAGTTTAGCCACCTGATAAGCATGGAAATCTCACTTAATACAGGTAAAATAGCCGCCATAAAATTGCTATATCCTTTGTCACCAAGGGTAGCCCCTACACCTAACTTCTAAGGAACACTGGTCATGAGTCTTGCTGATTCAGTTCTTGCCATTAATAATGATTTGCCTATCCGTACCGATAAACCGGTACATAGCGGTAAAGTCCGCAGTGTTTATTGGCTCACAGAGGCTGATAGCAGCCGCCTGATCCGCGATAAAGGCTACAATGTCCCAGCTGATACGCCGTTAGCTATCATGGTGATCAGTGACCGCATTTCCGCTTTCGATTGCATTTTCCATGGTGAAGGCAATTTGCAGGGTATTCCTGGAAAAGGCGCGGCGCTAAATGCCATCTCCAATCATTGGTTTAAACTGTTTGCAGAAAATGGTTTAGCTGATAGCCATATCTTAGATATTCCGCATCCATTTGTTTGGATTGTTCAAAAAGCACGTCCAATTAAAGTCGAAGCCATTTGTCGTCAATACATTACTGGTTCAATGTGGCGAGCTTACGCAAAAGGTGAACGTGAGTTTTGCGGCATCACTTTGCCAGAAGGCCTTGAGAAAGATCAAAAATTACCTGAATTACTCATTACTCCTTCGACCAAAGGGATCTTAACCGGTATTCCTGGTGTTCCAGAGCAAGATGACGTTAATATCAGCCGCAGTGATATAGAAGCCAATGTTGAAGCATTTGGTTTCGAGAAAGCCTCGGACATCGACTTATATGAAAAGCTGCTTAAAGAAGGTTTTAAGGTTATTTCCGACGCATTAAGTGGCCACGACCAAATGTTTGTCGATACCAAATTTGAATTTGGCTATGTCGATGACAAAGATGGTAACTCAAAGCTGATATACATGGATGAAGTCGGTACTCCTGACTCTTCACGTATTTGGGATGGCGCAGCCTACCGTGATGGCAAAATTGTTGAAAACTCCAAAGAAGGTTTCCGCCAATTCTTACTCAATCATTTTGACGATGCCGACATCTTATTAAATAAAGACAGAATGCCTGAACGTGAAGCACTAGCACGTGATAATGACTTACCCCTTGAAGCGATGATGAATGTGTCGCGCACTTATACGGGCGTTGCAGAAAAGGTCACAGGCAGCAGCATTAACCTTCCTGAAAACCCGAAAGAAGATATCATTAAAGTCCTGCGTGAAAACTACGATTTAATAGATTAAATGACCGTAAGGCTTACAAGACACCTAATAGCTTTGTTATTAGGTGTTTTTAATTGTGTTCAAGAAAGTATATTGCCATTTAAACCCAATATCGTTACTTTTAACCTATAACAGGAATGGTTAATTATTAGAGGGGATCAAATGGGAAACATAGTTTGGGTAGCATCCTATCCAAAATCAGGTAATACATGGGTTAGAGCATTTTTAGAGAATTATTTGAATAATCAAGACAGCTCCTTTGATCTAAATTCACTTCATCAGTTTTCAACTTCTGAATCATACTCTACACGTTATCAACGTTACCTCGATGCAAGCACAAAAACGACTGACCTAACGTTAGAAGAAATAAGTAAATTACGTCCACAGGTTCAATCTGATATAGCAAGTGATGCTAATGGCACCACTTTTGTTAAAACTCACAACTTTTTAGGCGAATACAACGGTTTCCCTCTTCACAATTCTTTAGTCACTTCTGGTGCTATTTATGTTGTTCGCAATCCATTAGATATAACTGTTTCTATGTCTCATTACTTTGGATACACCATCGATGAGACAATAGCTTATATGGCTGAAGAAATGACAGGCACTCCAAACGAAGACTTCAATGTGCCACAAATAATTTCATCATGGTCTAAACACGTCTCTAGTTGGACTGATGCTGAGGATAATTCAAAGCTTATCCTTCGATATGAGGACTTAATCGATGACCCTAAAAAAGCCTTTAGAAAAGTAGAGTCATTTTTAGGCCTTAAAAAAGACCCTAAAAGATTAAAAAACGCCATTAAAGCCTCTTCATTTAATTTATTAAAAGCACAAGAACAAAGTAGTGGTTTTGTAGAGAAACATGAGAATGCGAATAGTTTTTTTCGAAAGGGACAAAAGAACCAGTGGGCTAGTGTTTTAACTGATGAGCAAAAAAATAAAATTATTGAATTAAACAAAGAACAAATGGTTAGATTTAAATATATAAAGTAGTCCATTTCAACATTAAAAAGCACCTAATTACCTCAGTAATAGGTGCTTTTTACTTTTCACTAAGAACGTAATTAAGCACCTATAAATACTTAATCCAAGCCTGTTTACTCTGATGTTTATACTGACTAAAACGTTTAGTTGGATAGTAAAGCAACACGGCTAAAACGATTGTTACAACCCACACCCAACCGATGTGGGTAAAGCCATATAATTCGCCATAATTAGGGCCAATAACATTGACGGCAAATCGGTACATAAACAGTAACAAATACAGGTGCACAATATAGAAGAACATCGGTGCAGATCCAAATGTGGATAACACCTTACCGTATTGAGGTTTGACCTTTTCAAGCATGCTTAAGCACAAAAGTGTGCCGCCAATGGTAACCAATAAAAAACCAAGAGATGGAGGATACTTAGTCAGATTAAATATCGACTTTAAGGTCATAATTACACTATCACCTTGCTGCCAATCTAAAGTCTCTCCATAGATATTAAAACCACGTAAAATCGCAAATAACGCAAAACTAACCAGACCTAAACCAATTAAAATCTTATGGCGTTTAACATCATCAAAACTCGCAGCGTAAATTGGCGCAATAACATAGCCTAACAAGATAACCCCAATCCAAGGCAGCACTGGATAACTGGCTCGAATACCGACAAAATCACTGGTAAAAATATTACCGCGATCATGCAATATTGCCCAAATGGTATAACCCCACTCACCTGGCGCAAAGCTAATTGGTGTCAGAGCATTGTGTCCAAACACAATCACCAAACCAATGACCCCAAGCCAAAATCTTGGTAAGCCTATAAGTAACGCCAGCGCAAGCATACTGATACCAATCGCCCACATGACTTGTAGCCAAATCATGTCGTAATTTCCCATCCACTGAAACGTAATCACGGTGCATTCTAGTGCAATGATAAATAGGCCACGCTTGATTAAAAAAGATCTCGCAGAACGCTCTGGGCCAAATTGCGGATGACTATATAACCAGGCGGAGACCCCGGTTAAAAACACAAACGTTGGCGCACAAAAGTGGGCGGCAAAACGACTGATAAACAATCCTGTACTGGTGCTATCAAGTGTCATGGGATCGGTGACTTGCTCATGGAAGAAAAAACGCTCTCTCACATGATCAAGCAACATAATCAACATGACGATGCCACGCATTATATCGATGCTATCAATACGCTTTTTCAACATCTGTGCACTTACTGTTTTCATTAATAAAACTCTCTTACTGACTTTCTAAATACCATTCTGACATCAGAATAAATTAGCTACAGTTGCACTATAGCAATCACCAACTACAACAGATCTCCCTCAAGTGCCATAGTGAAAATAATACGTCAATATAGTAATGAAATATTTTCAAAATCTTTACAAAACCGACCAATTGTAAATGATAATGATTTTCATTTAACTTATGTTAACTTTTCTATATCATCTGTCTCGAAAAAAATACATCCAAAAACAACACTTTCAATCAGTAAGCATTGTGCTTACACAGCAGTTAAGATGATAAAAATATGAAACTTAGCCCGATTTACTTATCTCTATTATGCGCTTTTAGTGTCATACAATACGCCTCTGCAGCGGATCAAGAACCAAAAGAAGACACCGCTGTTAATGATGACTTAGAAGTAATTGAAGTGACAGGACGTTACATTCAAGGTTACAACGCTCACTCTGCAAGCGGTGCATCTAGATTGGATCTAGCAATTACCGATATTCCTCAATCAGTATCTGTGATTACTGAAGCTCAAATGAAAGACTTTCAGTTAACTGACATCAACTCAGTACTAGATACCGCCACGGGCATTAACGTAGAACGTATCGAAACAGACCGCACATATTATACTGCTCGCGGTTTTGATGTGACAAACTTTCAAATTGACGGCATCGGTCTACCATTAACCTCAGGTAACAATCACGCCGACGAAGATACCGCTATTTATGACCGAATTGAAGTTATCCGTGGTGCAAATGGCTTAATGACTGGGGTAGGTAATCCTTCAGCTACAGTTAACTTTATTCGCAAGCGCCCAACTGTTGAAGACCAACTCCTTATCTCTGGCACCTATGGCAGTGATAACAATGCCCGTCTCGAACTTGACGGTTCTGTGGCGATTACTGATAAGGTTTCAGCCCGTGCAGTCGCTGTTAAACATAAACAAGATTCTTACCTTGATCGTTACGAACAAGACAAAAATGTCTTGTATGCCTTCATCGAGGCTGAGCTTACCGATAGCACGACTATCTCGTTAAGTCACAGCTATATAGACAATGACGCTACAGGCAATAACTGGGGAGCTTTACCGCTTTATTATACTGATGGTAGCCCAACCAATTATGACCGTTCGACCAACACCTCTGCTGATTGGTCTAACTGGCAAGTAGAAAAGAATAATACTGTTTTTGAGATAAGCCATTACTTTAATGATGATTGGCGTTTACGCGGAACTTACTCACATAAAGTGACCGATGAAGATACCGAATTATTCTATGTTTATGGCACCCCTGACAAAAATACCGGGTTAGGTTTAACGGGTTATGGCAGTGAATATGACTTGGATGAAACTACTGATTTAGCAGACCTATACGTAGATGGTAATTTTGATCTATTTGGCCGTAACCATCAGTTAGTGGTTGGTATTAACCATGCTGAACTAACATACAACGATAGCTCGTTATACGACTACACCACAGGTAATGGTTTCCCTGCTATGCCCGACTTAAATGACTGGGATGGCAATACACCTAAACCAACCTTCAATGACGGCCTAACGGGCAGTGACGTACGTACCAAACAACAGGCGGCATACTTTACTGGACGCTTTAACCTATTCGAAGACATGCATGTTATTGCAGGTGGACGTTATAACACTTGGGAAGCGAACGGCGAAGCCTACAGCGTTGACCAAGAAACGGATGCAAGCGAGTTTATTCCTTACTTAGGCATGGTGTATCGCTTTAGACCTGAAATCATTGCTTACGCAAGTTACACCGAAACCTTCCTTGCACAAAAAGAGCTAGATATAAACGATCAGATGCTCGACCCTGTCACCGGTGAAAGCAAAGAAATCGGCATTAAAAGTGAGCTATTTGACGGCAACCTGATTGCCAGTTTGGCCTATTTTGATGTTGAGCAAACCAACTTAGCCACATTAGATCAATCAACAATATTACTGCCACCTGATCAACACCGCTATATCGGTGCTGACGGCATTAACAGTAAAGGTTTCGAAATTGAATTTGCAGGTGAATTGTATACAGGGCTTCAAGCCAGTATTGGTTACACCAACTTTGACATTAAAGGCGATGACGTTGTTGCTGATTACACACCAGAAAAACTGTTAAAGCTGGCAGCGACCTATGAGTTCCAAAATATCGAAGGCTTCTTTATCGGTATGAACATGCGCTGGCAAGATGATACTTCTCGTAAGCAAGGCATCGTGGCTGATGGTTTTGACAATGCAGGGCAAGAAATTGTTACCGAGCAAGAAGCCTATGCCATCGTTGATTTAATGGCTAAGTATCAATTTACTGATGATATTCAATTGACAGTAAATGCCAACAATGTGACTGACGAAAAGTACATTACTAGTTTGTACTGGGCTCAAGGCTTTTATGGTGCACCAGCTAATTACAGTGCCACGCTAACCTGGAAGTTATAACCCTATTCAAAGCCTCTTTGCTCATTTAGCAAGGAGGCTTTGCTTATTTAGGATGGACTAAAAGTGTTATTAACCTCTTAGAGTAAATTATGAGAAAAACATTATTCAAATGGCACTCCTACGGAGCGCTTATCGCTATGCTGCCGTTATTGATCATTTCAATAACTGGCAGCATTTTGGTTTTTAAAGTCGAAATAGATAGCTTGCTACGACCTGCCCATATGGTGGTTGACGCTGAGAGTACAAGCGAGCGTGTCAGCTTAGATACCTTAATGCAAACCACCTTAACGGCTAACCCTGAATACGAATTAGGAGGATGGGAACTGTTCGATGATAAGCAACGTTCTGACGCCGCCTATGTGATAAAACGCGGCACTGAAGATTGGGGAAAAGTCTATATTAACCAGTATTCTGGTGAACTGTTATCTCAGCCACAAGCCATGGATCACTATATTACTGACTGGTTATTAGAGTTACATTACTCGTTTCTATTGCACGTAAAAGGCGCATGGGTGGGATTTTTTGCTGCGCTACTGATGTTATTTTTAGGCATAAGCGGCATTATTTTATATCGTCGTTTCTGGGCTAAAATATTCACTATGCGCTTTAATGCAGTAAGACGAATTTTATTCAGTGATATCCATAAATTCATTGGCATTTTAAGCTCACCTATTTTACTTATCATGGCATTCACTGGCGGCTACTGGAATATTGCCGGCATATTGCATGAAATCAATGACCATGGTGACGGCGGCCATGTTTATATTACTGCGCCACTCCATAGCCCTGATATTTCGTTTGAGTCGCTCAGGCAGCAAAGCAGCCAAGAGATCCCAACTTATCAGGCGGGCTATTTAGCCATGCCCCATGAACCCGATAGAGATATTTCATTTTATGGTGCCGTCGAGACAAGTAACCCATTAAACAGTGAATACTCGAGTGTGGTTAAATTTGACAAAACCACTGGCGAATTGTTGAGTAAACAAGATATACGCGAAGCGGGTTTTCTGATGGTGTTTTTAGACAGCTTTCGTAAGCTTCACTTTGGCTACTTTGGTGGATTACTCACTAGAATTATCTGGTGTATTGTCGGTTTAATGCCAGTTTTTCTTGGTTTTACTGGCTTATATTTATTTTGGAGTCGCCGCAAACAAAAAACAGCGGCTAAGCGCTCAAGAATTGCCATTGACGCTCAATCAGCAACTTAAGATTTGCAGCTAAAAAAAGGAGCCACTAGGCTCCTTTTTTTGTTGGTATTGATGAATCAATCTATTCAATAAAACCAATCTATTTATTCAATAAAATCAATCTATCCAATAAAACCAATCTATCTATTCAATAAAATCAAATACAAGTCACGCCTGTTGTTAAGCTATCATGCTCATTAAACAGTGAGCCGCCTGCTCTTACGGCCAAACCCTAATGCGGATAACAATAATAAACCTAAAAAGCTTAAACTCGCGCCAGCAGCCTTATCTTTAATCACTGCCACATTAGATGCTTGCGCCTCAGGGTATGACAGCGCGATGAGCACTGGATCGTGATCTGATGAAGAGTAAACATTGTCAGACTTAGCCAGCTCTCCAGTATATTTACTGCTGTATTCAAACAAGCTCGATTCAACGGCATTAATATGCCAATCTTCAATCGCCACTAACCGCGCTGCTAAGCTTAAATTACCTAAGGCGTGGTCTAAGTTGCCCAATTCACCACGATAACTGTACGAGTAAGTCTCAGGGCCATGTGCTTGGGTATTTAAATTAATTAACCCGAAGCCTTTATCAATCACCAGCCCTTGGGCTTCATGCTCTAGGCCATTTAAGCGAGTGTGTGATGCAGTACTGATAACACGTTCACTACTATTGGCATCATAGTCAGTTAACACGGCTAATGGATCTTCTTTGCCATAGGCATTCAAATCGCCGATAACCAGCACATCTCCGTCTAAGTCTATTATCGACTCACCAATCACCTTGGTGGCGGAAACACGAAACGCATTACACTTTCCCTGTAAATCCTCAGGTTCTGAATCTTCATTAAAGCTTAACCAATCTTCTAAACAGCCTGAGCCTTTAGATTTAAAATGGTTAACTACAATAGTCAGTTTTTGATCATTAACCTTGAAACCTTGCATCAAACTGTGACGTTGATATTTTTTATAAGCTGGATTCAACTCTTTTACGCCATCTTTAATACGTGAAACAACGCCCTCTTTCACGTGTTGCTCTGGCGTAGCGATAACCTTTGCTAGGCCATCTAAAGTGACCACAGCAGGTCGATATAATATGCCGACAGCGATGGCATCACTGCCAACCAAACCATTGTTGTCAGTCACTTCGACAAATTGATAAGCAAGCTCAGTAGGCTGCTTGTCATTTAGCGCAGTGACTAAGTTTTGAATTGCACTTAACTCACCAAAACCATTATTTTCAACTTCCATTAAGCCAATAATGTCAGCATTCATTGCCGCCATCGCATTAACCATTTTTGTTCGTTGCAGCAGCATTTCTGACTCTATCTTAGCGCCGCGATTGTGACCTAATGGATTAGCATCACCGCCAAATGGGCTGTTAAAGAAGTTCAGCACGTTAAAACTGGCTACACGTAAATCACCTTGATTCGCTATCGCTGGCGCCGCGCTGCGATCCTGATTGCGCACAAAATCACTGGCACTGATTTCGTTGATTGGCATAAAGCGATATTTGTCGTAACTATAGCCGATGACCCCTTCAATATTGGTCAATGTATCGCCTATGCGAATATAACCATTCTCGGCATTAAAACTTGGAAAGTACGGTACCTTGCCATGGTCAGCTTTATAGTCTGACTCAACCACCAGCTGATTACTGATATTGGCTTTATTTAATGCTATCGCCTCAGCAGATAAAGGTGCATAAACCTGAGTGGCTTTCATTAATGGCGCTTGATGGGATAACACCATATTGTTGCGATACGAGTCATAATCAAGACTGAATGAACGTGTAACTGTCATGTCACTTTCAGCGGTTAACACCAGTTTCATGCCTTCAAATCGTTCAAGGGCTTGAGCTAAGCTTTGACCCTCTTTTACCTGCAATGGAGTTGCGGCTATCTCGCCAACTGGATTACCGAGTTTATATTTTTGCTGGGGCTCAAGATTGATTTGGGTAAAACCTGAGTATTCTTGTACTTTACCTGTTACGCAGATTTCCATTCCTGGGACGATTTCAGCTGGCGCAGAAGCGCCCCAATGGACAAAAATACCGTCAGATGTCAAAGGTGAACCATCACCTAGTGGATCTTGAATAAAGAAGCCTTTATATAATCTTTCCGCTCTAGCTGTGACTACACCTGTGGTGGTGACTTCCTTAACGGATTCATTGCTTTGCGCAGTAACAAATGGACTAGTAGAGCCAGTACCTTGGATCTGATAAATCGGGGTGATGTTTTCAGCGTCACACAAAACTTCACTCGCCATTGGCGTTTTAGTTATAGCCGTTTTAGTGATAACCGATTTAGCTTGTGCCAACATTGGCATAGCCAGAATGATAGGCAACGACACCGCAGATAATATGCTCACTCTCATTTTACATTCCAATTTATTATTTTTTATGCTTATTGATGCAATATATTCAACAAGGACTAGGTGAAAAATTAGGTCGCTAATACATTGAATAATATTACTAAATAGGTTGATTTGATAGATAAAAAAGGAGCCGAAGCTCCTTTATCATTATCACTTAATTACTTGCTTGCTCATTGCTCAATAAGTTCGACAATCTGTTAGCAAACATAAGCAGTTAATATTTTGCAGCCTCATTTTCTTTTGGCATAGTCGCTTCAATAAACTCACGTAAATCTTGATTAGATTGCTTTAAGTCTTCTGAACGCAAGTACATCATATGACCGCTACGGTAGCCTTTAAAGCTTAAACGGTCTTTCATTTTACTGCTTGGGTCAAGTTGCCACATGCTGTATTTGGCATCAAAATAATTGGTCGCACCATCATAATAACCAGCTTGCACCATCACATTTAAGTATGGATTTTGCGCCATTGCCTGACGTAAGTTTTCACCTGTTTTATTATTGGTACGATCCCAAGGGTGTACATTACCTAACATGTAATACTTGATATCCGTTTTATAATTTAACTCTTCACGCATGTAAGCATTAATCGCTGGGGTAAACGAGTGCAACCATGAGGTTAACTCCGCATTGTAATCAGGGCTGTCACCCACATCTTGCTTATCAATACCCAGGTAACGCGAATCTAAACGACCTACCGTATGGCCACGCTCTCGAAGTAACGCCTTCCAAAAAAAGCGTGTCGATACATCAAGGTTAGATTTAAGTACTTCATCCACACTCAAGCCTGAAAAATAAGCCACTTTTTCAGCTATTTTCTGCTTGTGATCAGGCGCGATAAAGCCACCCATGGCTAATGCAGGAATATATTCATTAATCGTAAACGCTTCAACTTCTGGTAAAAACTCGGTTAAATCAGCATTTTGTAATTCTGCAGACAAGGCCTTGTGATACCAAGCCGCCGCCGCAAAATACGGTAGGCGATTAGCCGATTTAACAGGCCCTTTACGCTCAATACCTATGTCTGTCGGTGACACTAATACCACACCGTTAAGATACATCCATTGACGGTCTTGTAACTCTAATGCCAAACCAGAGACACGAGTTGTACCGTAGCTTTCGCCAATAAGGTATTTAGGCGAGCGCCAACGTTCATTGCGACTCACAAACGTATTTAGCCATTCAGCCAAATACTTAATGTCAGCATTCACACCAAAAAACATTTTTTGTTGTTCATCTTTGCTTGGCATCTCGCCATCTTTATTGGCCAGTACTCTTGAGTAACCAGTGTTAACAGGGTTTACGTAAACGATGTCAGCAATATCAAGAATTGAATGAGGGTTCGCTTTTACCCCGTATGGTTGCAACGGATAACCTTCTTCATCAACATTAATCGCACGCGGGCCTGTGTAACCAATATCCATCCATACCGATGCAGAACCTGGCCCACCATTAAATGAAATCAATAAAGGGCGTTTCGCTGTGTTACGCACATTTTCACGCTGGTAATAGGTGTAGTTAAGGGTTGCCACCGCATCGCCATTTTCATTCCATACTGGTTGGGTACCTACCGTGGCGGTATAGGAAAAACTATTACCATTCACTTTCGTTTTATGTTCTGTCACCACGGTTTCATCAACAGCGATTTTACGACTGTGCTCAGCCATAGATGATGAGCGAGTGTTGTTAGTGTCGTCTTCCGCTAAAACTGAGGTTGTCGCCAATAGGGGGGAAAAACAAAGCAGCGTCGCTGCGAGGGTAATAGCCTTCATACCGGTTCTCTTTTTTATTAATCTAGGGTATTTGTGTGCGTCTATTAAATGTCCAAATGTCTCACAGTGCAATCAAAGTGTTATCCTATGGGCAACTTCAACACAACAATTACCTATAACCAACTAATTTTAAAGACTTAATAAAATTAACATTAATCGTAAGCAAACGTACATTCACATTTTATTTTACAGTATCAGCTGAATTAATGACTGCCTAGGAAACCCTTTATGAGCAAGACACTACAATCCTGGCAACAAGCCAATTGGCCGCAAACCGCTCAGCGCTGGACTGAAGCTGAGTTAAGTAAACAAAACATTCGTTTAATCGATGAATTACAAGTTGTTAAAACGTGGGCTTTGGGTCATGTACTCAAGCAATCAACTGGCTCAGGTGATACTTTCTTTAAGGCCACGGCTTTCTTACCTTTGTTTTCAAATGAGGCCAGTCTATGTTCAAAGTTATTTGAACTGTTTCCACAATATAGCGCTAAAGTCATCGCATTCGACGCCCATCTGCAATGGATGTTAACCGAAAGTTTTGGTGAGGCATTTGTCGATACCGTGCCGCTTTGTGACTGGGTTAAACCTTTTACTGAGTTCGCCAATCTACAATTGGCTTCTGTTGACCACATTGAAGAGTTAGAAGCGGCTGGCTGTATTCGTCGTGACATTACCCAATTACCAACACAGCTGCAGCGCATTTTTAATGATAAGGCCATTATTTCTCGCTTCCCCCAAGATATTGACCTATCTACTGAACGCCTAAGCCAAGTACTCAATAAGCTCAAACAATCTGTCACAGCATTAGCCGCTTATCAGTTGCCTTCTAGCTTGGTTCATAGTGATTTACACATCGAAAATATTGCTCCACGTAATGGCGTAAAAGAACACTTTACCTTCTTTGATTGGAGCGACGGCTGCATTAGTCACCCTTTTATCGATGGCACTTACTTATTTAGAATGGATGACAGTGAGGGGAAGCAACAAATTATTGATGCTTACTTAAATCAATGGTCAAAATATGGCTCCAAAGATGAATTAAAACGAGCATGGCAGCTTGCTGAAAGTATTTGCTATGCACATCAAGCTGTTTCGTATGCTGGAATGCTGCATATTTTGTCAGAGCAACAAACACCAGATTTAATCCATGCATTTGAAAATGCTTTTAGACGGTTTTTGTTTAAGGTGATGAATTAATAATGATAAAAAATCTAAAAAAAGACCTTGTTTACAAAGAGGTACAATGAAACAACTTTTAGTTATGTTGTTTACAGCAACCGCATGTAACAAATCGAATAAAAAAGAATATATTTTGTCAAAAAATCGTATCCAAACCGATCAAGCTGCTCTAGAATTTGGTTAATTTCCATCATTTAAGTGTCGGCACTATGAAGCAAGTTGAATTTCGTAATATTGATAAGCTTTTTATCAAAATGTCTATTAACGATAAGTTCTGGGCTATTTTTGCACTCTTTTTACTGATTATCGGCAGTGTGTCGGTTAACAGTTATTTCAATAGCATTAACCAAATAGAACAACACTCTATGACTGTGCTGACAGAAAAAGTCACCGCGACCGTTAATGCGCTTGAAGCCACAAACCAGTTAGACCAAGCAAGTAGTGCAGGTTTATCTGTGTCTGATTATAATCAACAAAACCAGCGTAACGACAATAATATCACTGCTGTTGTCCAAGCTAATGGCCAGTATTACTCATTAAACCAATCAGTTTATCAACTTGAAAATGATGCTAAACAAGATGCATTTTATAGCTTGTTACTGTCATTCTTGTGGGTGTTGCCATTTGCATTGGTGATTTATTGGAATGCGACCTTCATTGGGGGGGCGTTGTGGGTACTATGGGATACCACAGCTAAAATTGGCAAAGGCGATTTAACTTCGCGCTTAGGTTTCCATCCTGGTCGCGATGAATTTGGTACTATTGGCTGCGCACTAGACCAAGCAATGGATACATTAACTGAATTGGTTGTTACGGTTAAGAAAAGTGCTGACACTCTACATACAACATCAAGCTCCTTTGCAGATGAAACCCAGCAAAGTGCAGACCAAATCGATCAGCAATACATTTCATTAGATTCAGTTGCAACTGCAATGGAAGAAATGACCGCGTCATCACTTGAAGTATCAAATATTGCTAAAAATACCACTCAGCAAGTTGAGCAAGATTCTGAATACACTAAGCAGAGTTATACTCGGGTGAAACGTGCGATTGAAGAGATTCAGCAGTTATCGACTTACATTGAAAAAACCTCAGATTCTGTTGGTAGCCTGAAAGAGAATGCCACTAAAATTAATGAGGTGATCACCACAATTAATGCCATTTCTGAGCAAACGAATTTACTGGCATTAAATGCGGCAATTGAAGCCGCTCGCGCCGGCGAAATGGGTCGCGGTTTTGCTGTCGTTGCCGATGAGGTGCGTACCCTTGCAAGTCGCACACAATCAGCAACTGTTGAAATCCAATCTATGATTGAGCAGCTGCAATCTGAAACGCAAAATATTGATAGCATTACTCAAGATACCGTTAAGCAAGCGCAAAGCAGTAGCGACTTAATCACTAATATTGGGACTGATGTGAACGCCATTGCTGAGTCATCGCGTTCGATTATGGATATGAGCTTCCATATTTCAACATCGTCTGAAGAGCAAAGCGCAGTGGCTAATGATATTGCTAAAGAGTTAACGGAAATTCGTGTTAAATCAAACACCATCCGCGATCTTGCAAGCCAGTCTTCAAATGGTGTCGTTGAACTATCTGCCGCATCAGCTAATTTGGGCAGAATTTTAAGTAACTACCAAACAGCTTAAAGGGCGCTTTATGTAAATAAGCCCTCTTTACAGATCACTAGAAATGAAAATGCCGATATTCAACATATCGGCATTTGTATTTATGGGGTCTTATGTTTTACATTTTACTGAATAAACATAAGAGTTTTATAGCTGATGTAAGGTGTAGCCAAACTGACTTTCGCTGTCTTTGGTTAATACAAAGCTATAGTTAGTATCACCATCAAACGTGATAAGGTCTGACTGATATAGTAAGGTTTGGGTGCCATTATCAGATTCATACACCACATTGATTTCATAGTCATCTTGAGGCATAACAAGGCTTTCTTGTTCAGTAAAATCAATATCCTCAATCGTGTATTCAGCTGATTCAATGGTTTCCGTGCTATTAACAAAATACACAGTTAAGTCATCATAATCTTCTGATAAGTTCGCCACATCAACATTGTATTCATAAGCTCTTGGGCGCATGTCATGTTCGATCACCATACCTTTGATACTGTCATCTTCTTGGTACAACAGTAAGGTGCGGATATCATCTTGGTTAAAGGTCACTAACACGTTATCCAAGATAACTTCACTGGTATCGGTATTAGTCACTGTTACGCCATAGTCATTAAAACCCGTTTGCTGGAAGTCGCTAACAGTGAATGGCGTAATATCATGCAGATAATGCGACTCTAGCTTACTCACCACATCGACATTTAGCGTGATGTCTTCAAGGCCATTAAATACCCTGAAGTCAGCGGTAGAATCAATATTAGTATAAGTAACTGGCGTCGATGTTGAGTCCACACTGTCTAGCGTGACCTTTAAATCACCCGAGCCAAAACTGTTACGCAGCACAAATTTATAAACAGTCTCAGTGGTTAAGCTCATACTTTCTGTGGTGTAAACCACGTTATCAGTCCCCTGATCAGTTAAATAGATAATATATTCATCGGTATCTAACATCAGCTCAGTAGTGTAACCACGGTATCCGATACTGCCTAACATTGTCGCATCTTGATATTCATCGCTGTCTAGCGAAATATAAGCGTCATAGGCCATATCTTCAGACGTAACATTGGCTACCAAGACCTGCATTTTACTGTAATCTTCATCGTCATCATCATTCATATCATCCATATCGCTACGTTCGTAGCTAATGTCTAATAATTCTGGCGATTGATAGTCTCCATATAAAACAAATAAATGATTATCTTCATTACTGAAGCTCATATCCTCACTATAAATCGTGACCGTGTCTTCATTTTCATCTTGACCATATATTTCCATTGCCACGCTACCTGTATCGTAGCCATATCGCGGCATGGAATCTCCAAATTCAATATAACTGTATTCATAATCATCTAACACTAGCGACGTGGCAGTACTGTTCGCTGAGGCATTATAATATTGCACATACGCAACGGCATCTGAGTCATCATCACTATCACCATCAATAGAGTCGCACCCCATCAATGACACACTTCCCAAGCAAACCATCATCAAACTGCACACATTTCTGTTAAACATATCTACTCCGTTAACTGTTTAATTACATTCTCAAGAGATAGGACAAAGCGTGGATGTAATTGACCGTAAAGAAGTGTAAAGATAAGAAAGCCAGCGTAAAGGGGTTAAATATCTGAAAATGAGATACAAAAAAGCACTGCTGGAGCAGTGCTTAATAAGGTTTATGTTTTTGCTTAAGCAAATTAGCTACCTGCGATTTTCATCTCACTCAGTAAGATACCGCCGGTACGGATTGAAGAACGTAAATCTTGATCCTTAGCAACCGCTTGCACGCCCATAAACATGTCTTTTAAATTACCAGCGATAGTAATCTCTTCCACTGGGTATTGGATTTCACCGTTCTCGACATAAAAACCTGCTGCACCTCGAGAGTAATCCCCGGTCACCATGTTCACGCCTTGACCCATCACCTCAGTGACAATTAGCCCTGTACCCATCTGTTTAATAAGTTCATCAAAGGTTTGCCCAGAGTGACTTAAAGTCCAGTTGTAAATACCACCAGCATGGCCTGTATTAGGTAGAGATAACTTACGTGCAGAATAACTGGTTAATAGATATGTTTCTAATTGGCCACGATCAATGATTTGACGTTGCTGAGTTGCCACGCCTTCACTGTCATAGTTCGCACTTGCAAGTGCGCCAACCATATGCGGGTTTTCTTCAATACTAAACCAATCAGGAAACAGTTGAGTATTGATAGAATCTTGTAAGAAGCTTGATTTACGGTACAAGCTACTGCCGCTAATCGCACCAATCAAGTGACCAATCAGGCCTGTCGCGATTTCAGGTGAAAACAAAACAGGTAAGTTCGATGTTGGGATTTTACGTGCGTTAAGACGGTTTACCGTCTTATTTGCGGCTAATAATCCCACTGACTCTGGCGTCATTAATTCGTTATATTTACGGGCAATAGTGTAATCATAATCGCGTTGCATATTGCCATCAGCTTCTTCACCAATCACCACACAACTTAAACTATAACGCGAGCTGCAATAGCCATTTAAGAAGCCATGGCTATTACCGTACACTTTAGCAGCGGTATGTGCATTAGCCGTTGCTCCGTCTGAATGTTGCACTCGCTCATCAACCGATAAACTGGCTTCCTCAGCACGAATGGCTAGCTGAGCCAGCTCGTCAGGACTGATATCTTGTGGATGATATAAATCTAGATCGCGAATGGTTTGCGCCATTAGCTCTTTGTCCGCTAAGCCGCTAAATGGATCTGATGAGGTATATTTTGCGATGTCATTCGCTGCTTTTACCGCTATAGCAATCGCATCTGGACTTAAATCTGATGTTGATGAGCTGCCTTTACAACCATCTCGGTAGACTGTAATACCTAAAGCACCGTCTTTATTAAACTCAACGGTTTCAACTTCTTTCTCTCGCGTTGAAACCGACAGTCCTTGTTGTTTGCTAATGGCAACTTCAGCAGCACTCGTGCCTAATTTTTTTGCATATTCTAATGCTACAGCAACGGCATCTTTTAACGCCGATAATTCAGTATCAATATTATTGGTAGACACAAACTTACTCTTCAGTTTCCATTGTTGCGCCTAGCATATCAAATTCAAAACTGTATTGATAACCAACAAAACAAGGATTTAGCCCCACAAATAGGGTTAAATAAACTAACCTTTAGTTATCGTGTTGAATTATCACTTAATGAGTGCAAATGTGTTTTAAAGTAAATCGTCTTCTTAACGTATATTCAGTGGCCGCGATAGCCTCTGAAGTGTTATTATTCGATGATATTTATTAGAGGTTATTTACTATGAAAATTGTCGGCGATTCAGATCACTTCCACCAGCCATATGACAATGACGATGATTACGTCAGCAGAACAGAATTCAAGAAAGAAAGCGAAGATGCACAAGAGCTAGGCATGCGCCTTATTGCTTTAAGCAAATCGCAACTAGACAAAATTGGTTTAGATGAATTTTTGTATGATGCTGTCTTAAAAACTAAAAGCATTAAACCGAAAACTGAGGCATACCGACGTCATCTTCAGTACATCGGTAAATTAATGCGCGGTTTTGAGCACGAGCCCATTATTACAGCACTAGATAATGTGTTGAATAAAAACAATAATGAAACTGCTCAAGTGCAGATTATTGAAAAACTTCGTGCCCGTTTACTTGAAAATCCAAACGAAGAAGTTGAAACATTACTTGCTCAACATGAAGCATTTGATCGTCAAAAGTTGCGCCAACTTATTCGCCAATCAACTAAAGAGTTAGCCAAAGGCCCTGAATCAAAATCTCATAAAGAATTATTCAAATACTTACGCGCCGGTTTAGCTGAATAAAATTTACTTACAAGGATGTTGCTGATGCTACTAAAAAAAATAATACATGCACTGCCTTTATCAATTGCTTCACTTGGATTACTCGGGTTACTTGCTGGCTGTAATGGCCCGTCTGATGACAACGACAATGGTGGGGGAGAAGATGGAAGCTATAGCATTAGTGTTAGCTACCAAACCGTTGTTAATGGACAATGTGATGCCGATACCGACTCACTGACATTTGATATCAACGAAAGCTTTTGTGCGGTAGCTCAGCTTAAACTGTCCAATAGCAACGTCAGTGGTGCCATTGTCAATTTCACCCCTGACTTTGGTGAAGCCAGTGCTGAGAGTAAGTTAACTGACAGTGATGGCCTCGCGAGTGTATTTATTAGCTCTACGAGCAATGCCGTTGGTGCGGGCACTTTGATGGTATCGTTCAATCCTGATGATGCCGATAGTGTCAGCGCAAGTAAAAATTATCAGTTTGAAGATACCAATACCGTGCCTACACCGGATACCATTTCGGTTACAGCGAGTATCACTCAAGCAGGTCAAACAGTCACCCGCTTTAAAATTGATCAAGCTGTACTGCTGACAGCCAGTGTAATGGATGGTGCTAACCAACCAATCGCAAATCAACTAGTTAGCTTCCAAGCAGGTAATGCAAGTTTATCACCTGATAGCGCACTCACTACAGCTGAAGGCATTGCGAGCATTAGTTATACCGCTTCAAGTAGTGAATTAGGCGCCTATACCTTAGTCACCAGCACTGATTTTAACGATGAAACTATATCTGGTACCAGTGCTTATGAAGTATTAGCGGGTGATGAAGTGATCCCTGATGGCACTTTAAAGTTTGGTTTTATTGATAACTCAGACCCTGACGCAGATGTGTTTATTGAAGGTAAATTAGGCTCAACCTTAACTGCCGATGCTGACGGTAATTTTATTATTGGTGCAGGTGCGAGTTTTGGGGTTTATGCTGATGTTATTGTCGAAGCAGCTGACGGGACATTCGAGCCATTACAGAGCCCAGTAAGCGTATCATTCACCTCTGATTGTGTAACCAATACTGATGCAGCTATCGACTCACCAGTGGTTACATCTACAGGTACAGCAAGCTCAACTTATCAAGACTTAAGTTGTAGCGGTAATAGCCTCCGAAGTGAGCAAATTGTTGCAACAGCGCTGATTGGCAGTGAATCCTTCAGTGCAACTTTTGATTTTTCATTAGAGCGTCAAACACTCGGCAGTCTTAGCTTTATTTCTGCAGATCCAACTCAAATCCGCATTAAAGGTGCTGGCGGGACTGGCTCTACCGAGACTTCATTAGTGACGTTTTTAATTAGTAGCGCTAATGGTCAACCTGCAGCTCAACAAGCAGTCGAATTCAGTTTAGATACTATTGTTGGCGGCTTAAGCTTCTCAAATGGCAATACCACTAGCCAAGCAACCAGTAATTCTGATGGTTTAGTCTCTGTAACGGTTCAATCGGGTACTATTCCGACGCCTGTGCGTGTTTTAGCATCAGCCACAGATACAGATTCAGGCGATACCATTACCACTCAGTCTGAACAACTCACTGTTAACACAGGTCTGCCTCAACAGCTTGGATTTAGTATCTCTCCTTCGTTATTTAACCCAGAAGCGGGCAACAACAATGGTGAAGAGGTCACAATGACCGTGTTTGCTTCTGACAGTTTCGGCAACCCAGCTCCTGACGACACCACAGTGAACTTTACTGCTGAAGGTGGACAAATACAGCCTTCTTGTTCAACAGTTAATGGTAGTTGCTCTGTCATATGGACATCAACTGACCCGCGCCCAACCGATCACCGTGTAACAGTATTAGCCTATGCGCTGGGTCATGAAACCTTCTTTGATACCAATGGTAATAACATTTTTGATGATGCTGATGGCGGCGTAATCACAGATGCTTGTTTAGATGGAGTAGGAAATGCCATTGCCTGTACAGGTAATGGTATGGACCGAGAAACTTACCATCAAGGTGGTTTCAGTGACTTAGGTGATGCCTTCAGAGATGATGATGAATCTGGGTTTCGCCGTGATGGTGAACCTTATTTCAATACTACAGGTGATACTTACAACGCCCATTGCGATGTCATTGACTGTGTGAACCCATTTAGTGGTGATGGCATGTTCAATGGCCCACAATGTGAAGGTAGTTTATGTGGCGAAGACCAAGCAAACAAAACTTACATTCGCGCCGCAACGGTATTAACCATGTCAGGCTCGGGCGCTACAATCATCACCACTGATGTTGATAGTAATCCGATCAGCGATTTAACTTTAGCACCAGAAGCCATGAGCACTATTTTTGTTGAATTATATGATAGTGCCAAGCAAGTCTTGCCAGCAGGAACGACACTAACCGTTACAGCAACCAATGGCGCAATCGACTTCAATGGTTATACCGTACCAAATAAAACCTGCTACAGCTTTACCGATGCAAGCCTTGAATGTAATGAAGTGGCGACTCGATTTACCTATACCGCATCTGATGAAGTTGGCCAAGACACGATAACCTTAACCACAACCACACCTGCGGGATTAAAAACTGAAGTATTTTTCAGTGTGACAGTTGAATAAGCTTATTCATAAAAGGCTAAGTTAGTCGTCAAGTCGTTCAAATTAAAAGCTGAAATATTGTACAAAAGCCTGCTCATGCGGGCTTTTTTATTGACTGAATTCAGCGCCCCACATGTGCACCAGAAAAGTGCAGACGCTCAATCATAAAGCGAATTACCATTCACTAACATACTAAACCATTGAATTTTATCGCTTCAGTATTGGCTTAGCATTTGCTTATATATTTTTTTAGTTAATTGAGAACACCATGTTACCTTTACATACCTCACTTCGAGGTTTGCGCTGTTTTTGTGTAGCCGCAGAGTGCCTAAGCTTTAAAGAAACTGCCCATCGACTTTTTCTCACCCCTTCAGCGGTGAGTCACCAAATCAAACAATTAGAAGAAAATTTACAACTTTCATTATTTAAGCGTCAAACTCGCTCAATAACCCTCACAGATGATGGCAGTCGTTTCTATCAACAAGTCGCGCCATTAATGGTGCAATTATCAGAAACAGTCAACCAATTCAATCAACAAAAAAGTATGCAAGAAGTAAGCATTTCGATGCCTGAATTTTTTGCCAGTGAGCTGTTTGTGCCACAACTCGTCGGTTGGTCAACAGAGTATCCACATATCAACTTAAAGCTAGAAACCGTAAAAACTCGCTCTGCACAAACCGCCCAAACAGATCTATCCATTGTGTTATCCGGCACTCGACATAACAGTGAACATTCATACCAACTCTTTCCACTTAACTATGTTCCTGCTTGTAACCCCATTTTATATGCCCACATTAAAGATAAGGGACTGGACGCTTTATCAGAAACACCATTAATCGTTCACCAAGCAAGACCCCACTCTTGGGAGCAATGGGCTGAAGCTGCTGGAATACATAACTTTAAAGCCAAACAAATAATCCAGTTAGACAGCATGTTCAGCGTTGCACGAGCCGCAGAACAAGGCTTAGGCATTGCCCTTATTCCCCTACCTATCAGTCAAAAGTGGTTTGATAATAAAAGCTTAGTTGCTTTATTTCCCCAAACACTCAACAGCCGTGATAACTATCACCTCATTCATCACGGCAACAGCCAGCCTAATGTAGACGTTCAACAGTTAATTGACTGGATTGTCGCGCGATTTAATTTTCAAAATAAGCCGCTATAGAACCCTAAGTCGTGTTGTTCATTTTTACTGCGTTATCGGCTTTTATGTAGCATGGCTATACCACAAAGCCTCAGCCTTATCTAAATGAACAACAACTCGCTGCAAAAACAACTTTGATAGTTCAATACGCCCTAAATATCGATAAGTGAAAAAAACTCACTTATCGATCCAATTATTCTCGTTTGTCAGCTATCACAGTTTTGCCTAAATTAGCGATGTAGCAACCGCTACTACCTATAAAGGAGTATTAAAATGAAACATTCTAAACTGACCTCAATGATCGCTGCTAGTCTATTAATTGCTTGTTCAGGAAGTGTTTTTGCTGCAGCAGTAGAAACCACAAGTTACAAAATGGTGTTAATTGAAAACATGCCAGGTGTGGACGCCATTCAAGCGGGTGATCTTGTTGAAGGCATCGCATTAACCAAATCAGCTAAACGCTCTGCAATCGATACTTATACACGTAACCTCAATTTATGCGTTGGTTACACTAAAATGTCTAAGTATGAAATTGCCGAAGAAGCCTGTACTGAAGCAGTAAAAATGGCTGTTAATGCAGACAAGCTACCATCGATGCAAATGCGCGCATACGCCTACAATAACCGTGGTGTGATGAAAGTATTAGCCAATGATAATACAGGTGCCTTAGAAGACTTTAAAAAGGCAGCTAAAGCCACTCATGAGCCAATCTACAAGCAAAACTTACTTCGCCTAGAAGCTGAACTTAACAACGCTGAAACGGGAACTTTATAATTTGGAAGACGATCAACAGCGACAGCAAAGCTTAATAAAGCTAATTAATAATACAGAGAAACCAATAGACATTGCGCTTAAGCCAATGTCTATTTTTTTATGGATTTGAAAGGATGTGCTCTACGCCAAATCACTCGGTAGTCTGCGCTTGACACCTATGTAAGCCAGCAATAAAAACAAAGCAAATAATACCCACATTTGCAGCCATTGCGGCAACACAGTCACCCAGTCCGCCCCCATTTGATTTAATTCTAACATTCCTAAAATGGCGGGTACTGCCGGGATAACTTGTGATAATTGCACTAACACATCTGGGATTAATGCTAATGGCCAAACAAAACCTGACACAAACAAGATTGGCATTGAAACTAACAGCAGCACTTGGGTCGGTAGCTCACGCTTAACAAACAAACTGCTTAAGGCGATACCACAAGCTGCAGTCGACAATAAAAATGGCAATATGAACAAACTGACTTGGGCTAATGTCGCCTGCACACTGACATCATACCAATAGAAACAATAGCCTAGATAAAAGCTTGAAAACAGCACATAGATAAGACTAAATACCGTTAATCGAGCACCAATTAAGGCTGAGGGGGAAACCTTATTCCAGTAGCCTTTTTTACGCCATTGCCCTGCCCCTAAAATCCCCGTACCGATCAATAAGGTTTGATGCAGAATAAGTAAAAATAACCCAGGCACTACATAGGGTGTGTAGCCTAAACTGGGATTAAATGCTGGAACACTATTAATATTGACTGAATTTAAGCTTTGCTGAGCTTGGATAGGGTTTTGGCCTCGAGCCAATAAACCCACCATTTGAATTTGCTTACCCGCATCCATGCCGGCGCTAATGAGACCTTCTGCAATAGCTGAGTAAATCAAAAAGTAGCTCGCATCACCGCCGTAACTTAAGGTGGCACCTTTACCGAGTAATAGGTTACGTCTGAAACCTTCAGGGATCACCAATAAACCATGAGCTTTAGATTCTGAAATCCATTGTTCTGCTTCATGAATACTGCCAAGTTGCGCCACAATGTTAATTTTAGGGCTTGCATCGGCATGCCTAAGTAATTGCCTGCTTAACGATGAATTGTCATGATCAACCACCACAACCATCTGCTCTGTTGGCACCTGATTTAGATAAGGTAAGGGATATAAAACAGAATAAAATAACACCCCACCAAACATGGTAACGACTATCGCTTTATCAGCTAATATAGCCTTAAACTCGGCAAGTAATAATTGTAGCCAACTCATAAGCTAGCCCCTTTATTATTACCTACAACAACTGATTCATCAGGTGACTGAATCTGGCTTTGTTGATTCGATAATTGCTTGCTACTGATCATTCGCTCAAGCGCCCAGGCCAGAACCAACACAATCAAAAAGTACCCATAGGATAAGAATTGCTGCAATACTTGCGGTGTCTGTGCCCCATAGCTAATCACGCTTATATGAGAATCAATATAGTGGCTAGAAGGCATAATCAACCGCCACCACTGAGCTAATTGTGGCATATCATTAACAGGGAACGTCACACCCATAAAGGCAAATGCTGGCGCAAACAGTGCAGTACAAAAGCTAACACTGCGGGCAGGCTCACGCATTAATAAGAACACCAAAATGACTAACGTCCAAAGCGCGAGAAGCATCATCACTAAAGCCATCACTAAAAGGCTTAAGGAGCCCGCAAAAGGTAGGTTCAGATAACCATATAACCATGCAAGAATGAAACAACCATGAAGCAGCATAATCGGCGTGTAGAAAAGGACCTTACAAACGACTTGTCGCCAGAAATCACTAGGCAATAAATAACTATCACCTTTGTTGATTAGCGTACTATTTAACGCATTTACAAACGTCATCATCGCAATCAGTTGTATTAGTGCAATCAACACCGGTGGCACTAAAAAGCCCACATAATTGTTGTTACGGTTAAATAACGCTGTTGTTTGACTGGTTACAGGGCTTAAGTTGACGGCCACAGAAGCTCGATTAACTCCGCTAAGGAGTTGATTCATGCCTGCAACTTCCATTAATCCAGCCCCTAGACTCATTTGAAGCTGGCTAGATAATAACTTACCCACCAATAAAAATTGGCTGTTATAACGAATATCAACGGTAGGACTACCACTGGTTAGCAGTGACTTTTTAAACTGATGAGGAAACAAAACCAGCGCATAAACTTCAGCTTGCTTCATTGCAGCTTCTCCATCCGCTAATTGCGCATAAGCAATAGGTTTAATAACCGAGTTGGCTGTTAAATTGCGAGTTAACATACGGGTTAATTGGCTATTGTCCTGATCGACCACAGCCACAGGAAGTTGCCTTGGCAAACCTGCACTAAACAGCCACCATAAACACAAAATACTGATAAGCGGAATGTAAGTCACCAAGGCAAGTTGCCAAGGCGAGTGCCATAAACGATTAAGTTCCTGTTTTAGTAAAGCCCGCATTTTTGCACCTTAACCTCTAACGACACCTTAATCTCTAACTAAAAATGCTAATCAACACTCAATAGCACTGACATACCGACTCTTAAATCAGCAATTGGACGATTCGGACGCAGTTCCACCTCAAAGGTGCGCATATCAAAATCGTGGCCACTTTCAGTGGAGCGCCAAGTGGCAAAACTGCCCATCACGCTAATATGTGAAATGGTAAATTCTTCTGTCACATTTAACGCAGGGATCGTTAATGCCACTGTTTGACCTTGCTTAAAATCAGCTAATTGGTCTTCACGCAGTTGCATTACCGCCCACGCATCAGAAATATCAATCAGGCTAACAACAGGAAAGCCGCTTGGTGCTAACTCACCCGCTTGCAATAACACTTCACTGACCTCAGCCACCTTAGGTGAGCGCATTTGGCTATCAGCTAAAATAGCACTGACTTCTTTAACAGCGCCCTCTGCCATACGTGCATTACCCGCAGCTGCAGCTTTCGTTTCAACTCGAGCACCTTCGTCGGCCATTTGATACATAGCTAATGCAGCTTGCTCAGTATATTGCGCCGCTTTCCATTGGGTGAATGCTTCATCTCGCTTTTGTCTGGCGACCACGCCCTCATCAAACAAGTTTTCCACTCTTTGATAGGTTGTGGCCATTAAGTCTGTTGCCGCTTTAGCTTTTAACCATTGCTCTTTAGATGCTGTGACTTGTTGCTGACGCGCGCCATTATCTGCTTCTTGTTGCATGGCTTTAGCAGCATCTCGTCCGCCCTCTGCTTGCATCAGTTTTGCATCTAACTCAGGGCTGTTAATCGCAAACAATAAATCCCCAACTGCCACTTTATCGCCACGTCGAACCATGACTTGCTCAACTCGTCCCGGCACCTTAGATGAAATGTTGTATTCTCGCGCTTCAATTTGCCCTTGTAATACCGTTTCTTTTGGCTCAAATGCTAGTTTTAGTCCGTAAGCTAATGTGCCTAGCAGAAAAATAATTGCGATAACGGCAATAACTCGATTAGCCCGCATGTTGCTGCTCCTGTAATTGGGTTCGACCAATGAACTCATCTAATTGGCCACTGATAGCCATTAATCTTGCATAAGCCTGTACATAACGATATTGCGCCCCTAATTGCTGAGTTTTCACCGCGCTGAGTTTAAGCTCTGCATCGACTCGATCAATTGAGGTGGATAGGCCTTGATTAAAGGCTAACTCTCGCAAACGCAGGTTTTCTGTTGCCAACGCCAAAGATGTATTTAACGCTTTCACTTCTTCATCGGCTTGTTGTAATTGGCGAAAACTTTGATCAACCAATAAGCTTAAATCCTGTTGTGTTTGGGCTTTTGTATACTTGGCTTGTAACAATGCGCTTTGTGCTGCTTCCACTTTGCCACTACGGCCATCACGACTAAACAGTGGTACATTGACGCCAACACCTACCATCCAGTCTGGTTCAATCTGTGAAAACAAGCTGTCATCTTCATACAAGGTATAGTTACCGTATAAAAACACAGTCGGGTGATAACGCCCCTTCTCTAACTGAATGAGGCCACTCGCTTGTGCTTCTTTGGCTTCAAGTAGTTTCAGCGCTGGATGTTGAGTTAACGTTAGCTGACTTAAACGCGGCAACGAAGGAGATTGAGGCAAACTGAACAATCCTGAAGTGGGATTAGCATCGGTGAGCTGCAGCATTCGCGATAATGCAATTTGCGCCATTTCATGTTGGCGTTTTGAGCTACCTAAATTTACTTTGGCATTTTCTAGTGCCACCTGAGCATTCAATCGCTCAACTTTGGCAATCTGACCTTCACGCTCTAGTTTTTGTGCATGAGATTCGTGTTCAGCAAGGGAATCAACTAATTGCTGATTGGTATTTACTAAAGTTTGCGTAACCGCTACGGCAAAATAGCGATCCACTAACTGAGTGAAAAGATCTCGCGTTGTTAATGAGTATTGATGCTTTTTCTCTTCGACATGGGCGGCATGAATACCTTGAGCAGCTGTAATTTTGCCACCGGTATAAATCGGCCACATCGCTTGTAAGCTAGCGCGAAAAATATCTTGTTCAGTAAACGGCGTGACGAACATTGAACCAGGGATCGCCGCTAATGCTTCACCTAATGCCGGTGGTAAACCCGAAGGATCAATCGCAGCTAGAGGGTTAAGATCACGTAAATCTAGTTCGATTGGCTTTTCTAAACGGGTATAACTACCTGCAAGATTCAGTGAAGGTAGATTCATATCTTCGCCAGCACGCTCTTCAGCTTCAGCACGACTGACTTCTTGAGATTGGGCTTTGAGTTGGTCGCTGACAGTTAATAATTGCTGCCACGCGCTATTGAAGGCAATAGGTTCTGCTACAACAGGATGGGAAAGCGCACATAACGCAAGCAATGACGGCAATGCAGTTCGTCTTTTACTTGAATCAAACATACTCGAACAGAAAACAGCTAAATGCCTCATTAACTTCACCCTTTAAGTAGAGCAATTACTCTATTGATGGAGAATTATAACTAGTTTTACTTTTCACTACTACAGCAATGCTTTACCTATGTCACATAAATAAAAAAGGTGTCATCTAGACACCTTAGCAATTTACTTAAGCTGTACCGCCTACGGTTAAGCTGTCTAGTTTTAAGGTTGGCTGACCGACCCCAACAGGAACACTTTGGCCATCTTTACCGCACACACCAACACCTTGATCAAGTGCTAAGTCATTACCCACCATCGAGATTTGACTCATTGCTTCTGGACCATTGCCAATTAAGGTCGCGCCTTTAATCGCGTCGGTCACTTCGCCGTTTTCAATTAAGTAGGCTTCAGAAGCTGAGAATACAAACTTACCAGAAGTGATATCAACTTGGCCGCCACCAAAGTTTGGTGCATAAATGCCTTTTTTAACAGATTTAATCATCTCTTCTGGCGTAGAATCGCCAGCTTCCATATAAGTATTGGTCATACGTGGCATAGGTAAATGAGCATAAGATTCACGACGACCATTGCCAGTTGTCGCTTCGCCCATCAAGCGCGCATTTAGCTTATCTTGCATGTAACCTTTCAAAATTCCATTCTCAATCAAAGTGGTTTTTTGTGTCGGCACACCTTCATCATCAATGCTAAGCGAACCACGGCGATCTGCAATGGTGCCATCATCAACCACTGTCACCAGTTCTGACGCCACTTTTTGACCCACTTTACCGCTAAAGGCACTGCTGCCCTTACGGTTAAAGTCACCTTCTAAACCATGACCTACCGCTTCATGCAATAATACACCTGGCCAGCCATTCCCTAATACAACCGGCATTTCGCCAGCTGGCGCATCAATGGCATTCACGTTCACTTGTGCTTGGCGCACTGCTTCACGTGCAAACTGAAAACAAACAGGTAATCCTGCGTCATCATTTACCATAAATACACTGTAATCATGACGACCACCGCCACCAGCACTGCCGCGTTCACGTTTGCCATTATCTTCTAAAATGACACTGCAATTAAAGCGCACTAACGGACGAATATCTGCAGCTAATGTGCCGTCACTCGCCGCCACTAAAATCTCTTCATGAACGCCAGATAAACTCACTACAACTTGAATAATGCGGCTATCAAGGCTGCGAATATAAGCATCGGTTTCTTTTAATAACTTAATCTTTGGTGCTTCTTCCATCGCAGCAATTGGGTCGTCGCTGTCATATAAACTATGAGTGGTATGACGCTTAAAGGCATGTACTTTATGCTCTTGACCCGCGAGTGCGATGCCTCTGGCAGCTTCTGCAGCAGACTGCAATGCAGCTGGGGTAATTTCATCGGCATAAGCAAAACCGGTCTTCTCACCCGTAATCGCCCTAACGCCCACACCGCGTTCAATATGAAAGCTGCCTTCTTTAATAATGCCATCTTCAAGGGCCCATGTTTCATGGCGGCTACCTTGAAAGTACAAGTCTGAAAAATCAATATTATGTTGGTGAATAATGTTTAGGTAATCCTGAAGACCATCTAACGTTAATCCATCTTGTAATAAACTTTGTTCTACTTGAGCTAGAAATGGCATTAATTCTCTCTTTAAGCCTAGCGGCTTCTAAAATGATGCTAATCAATCGCAATATCAGCTGCGATTCTCGATAATTTGTTGTTTCTTATTAAAGTAATTTATCATTACTTTGACGGCGCTGCTTTATATTCAAACGGTGCTTATTATTCAAATGGTGCTTATTATGCTTTTACTTCATACAAGCTCAGTAGTTATAAACCCAGTTAACATACTCATGGGATGAGTAATTACAACTAACTTATGAGCGATGGCACCTTAAAGCGGTTATGCTGCATCACTGGAATTTGCTGCCTGATTTTTTCAAGCGACTCCAGCGATACCTGATGCTGAACCCAGCCAAGGCCTGTTTTACGTTCGGCGAGTACTTCCCCCCACGGATCAACAATCATGCTTTGTCCCCAGGTTTCTCGGCTACCTTGATTATGCTGCCCCCATTGATCTGCTGCCAATAAAAAACATTGGCTTTCAATGGCTCTAGCCTTTACTAACGTTTGCCAATGCGCTTCACCCGTCACTTTAGTGAAAGCCGAAGGAAGTGCAATAAAATCAGCGCCAGCAAGCCGTAACGCGCGAAACAGCTCAGGAAAGCGAATATCATAACAAATGGCTAATCCGACATTGCCAAATGGTGTCTTTACCACCGTTATACGTTCACCAGGGCAAAACGTATCACTTTCTCTATAGGATTGGGTGTTATCAGCCACTTCAACATCGAACAAGTGCAACTTATCATAACTACCTAAGGTATCACCCGCATCATCAAATAGATAACTACGGCTAAAGACTCTGCCATCTCCCGCTAAAATCGGGATAGTACCTGCCACCATATAAACTTGATATTGCTTAGCCAAATCCGCTAGTGCGTTTTTAAGATGACTGGTCTCATCATCTCCTGCGACATCGAGTTGCTGTTTCTCGTGGCCGCCAAACAACAAACTGCACTCAGGTAACACGACTAATTGCGTTTCACCTTGATGGCGAGGAAGGCATTTAAGCTGCGAGTCTATATATGCCAGATTGGCTGTGACGTCTCGACTGCTTTGGCATTGTAATAAGCTGATTTGCATCTGAGCCTCTCTGGCTGATATTGAGCTTTCTGATACTATCTTGGTAACTTGCAAAAGAGATAACATTCGCGTCTTCAATCGTCGCATTAAACGTTAAATCAGAAGTTGATTCATCAAGCGTTGGCTTGGCGTCAGATACAGCTTCTGGTTCAGGCTCGAGTTCAGGTTTAACGCTTACTTCTGTAGTAGGAATTTCATCGCTACTCACACCATTGTTCAAACTTTTGATTGCATTATCGCTTTTACTAACGTTTATGCCGTCGTTTGAATCAAGCGGCGTTTCACCTACAGGGACGTCTTTTTTCGGCAAGATTGACTCAGGAATTTCAATTTCTTTACTTTTTCGTTCTAGCTCTTCCAGTTGTGGGTCATTCATCGTGCCGCCTAAACGGAAACGAATTTCTGAAATAACCTCAATCACAGGCTCCAACACTTTAGTTAAGGCAAACGCCCCCAAACCTAATGTCCATGCACTGGTACTCAGCAGTACCACTGTCGGCACACTGGATGCAAGCTGCGGAATAAAGCGAATATCATAATTCAAACTTTGACTGGTTAAGTCAGTATAGCCACGCACTTTCATGTTGCCTGCTATCGCGTCCATTTCTGTATCAGTAGTTTTAACCACGCCATTATCAATATTCAGTGAACCACCAAACGAATCAAAATAAAGCCCTTTACCGAATACATCAGAGAAATCTAACGATAGCTTTCTCACCAAGGAATCTAAACTAAACAAAGAGAAAATACGGGCGCCTTTATCACTGATTTCAGAAAGGTAACCCTTACCCATATCAAATCTTAATTTACCGTTCAACGTTTCTAAAGAAAATGCATAAGGTGCCCCTTGCCATGAAAACTCTCCAACCATATTCACAGGCGCATCTTTCAAACCTGGGTTGATACCCAGTGCATCAGATAGAGCATCAAATTTACTCGCTTCAACATTCACATCAAATGTAGTTAGGCTTTTACCGTCAGCAAATGTCCAATCCCCAGAAGCCTGCATACTGACTATGGGACGGGTTAAGGTTAAGGTTTGAAAACGATAACCATCTTCATAAGGGATACCTTGTAAAACGAGGTGCCCCAGTTGCGCTTGATATAACTTAAAGTCATCAACATCGACAGCCAAGGGAGGCAAGTTTTCCAACAAATTACCGGGGGTATATTCCGCTTCTTCTGCAGACTTAACCTTTGGAGATAAATGCAGCTTACTGGCGACAATTTTAAGTCCTTGTTCGCGCCAGCTTGGATAAAAATCAACATGACCATCAAGCTGTTCAGACTGAATATCAAAACGCCAAACATGTGTTAACGGCTTGGCTGAAAAACTCAATTGATTAAAATTCTGACTTAAGATATTTAATGAGCCTATTTTGGCATCGATTAAAATCAAAGGTGGAAAAAAGCTCGACTTCGGTGCTGCTGTGACTTCATTTAACTGAGCCTTAGAAGACTGTAGAGCTGGATTCGATGTGTCAGCAAGAGTCACCTGATTGGTATTCGCCAAAGCTGCAGTTGTTAACTCTGTTTTCAAGTCAGGCTCAACCTGTAAGTCAGTACCTTCAATTGCTTTATTAGCGGGGGCGTCAGCTGTTGCCATTAATACTTGCGTCGGAGTGATTGATTCTGTGTGAACGATCGTGTCAGCCGTAGCTGTTGCTAACGCATTCGCAGCAAGCGAGCTTTCAGGTAAGGCATCGATAGTTGAATTCGCTTTATCAGTAAACTTGCTGATGATAGGAAGCCACTGAGTCAACTCAGCTTCAGGCAAATCAATTTGAATATGGCCTTGGTCTTTAGCGAGTTTGTCACCTAATTTAAAGTGCCGCCCTAACAGTAAATCATAGTGAGCGAGAGCACCGCCATTACCTTCATTAAAGCCTCCCCAAAACTCAGCATCTTTACCCAGTTTTATCCCTAAAGACGATTGTTTATTATCACCGACTAGCTCTGCACGGAGGACTTTGGCTTGATCTGCATCCTTATAAAATGGCGCAGGAAGTGACAATGACGTACCAACGAGATCTGAATTGATTTGAACCTGAAGACGGTAACCCGTTGGATCAAATATCATCGTAACAGCACCATCCCAAGCCATATTGCCTGAGTAGTATTCGCTTAACGGGTTATCAATATAGCTCGGTAACGTATCAAGATCCCATTGCCCAGCCAAGTCTATAGTTAATGCCAGATCCCCAGTGTTGGTTGGCTCTGTGGCAAAATCAAATGTCAGCGGCTGCTCAAATAAATTGGCATTTATCGCTAAGCCATTCACTTCAGCATTATTGAATTCAACATTACCTGTGACTTTTTCAAGTTGTAGCCCTGGTGTCGTAACGTATACGCTATTGCCATTAAACTTAATGATGCCTTTATTATCAGCTTTTCCACCTTCGTAAAGCGGAATGGTTAAATTTAATTCACTGACAATATCACCCGATATTTGCACCACATTTAATGTAGGGCTAATTGAGGTTTTTAACGGTGAATTATCAATT
The DNA here is from genome assembly GCF_002873615.1 of Shewanella sp. 10N.286.51.B7. Lineage (NCBI taxonomy): Bacteria > Pseudomonadati > Pseudomonadota > Gammaproteobacteria > Alteromonadales > Shewanellaceae > Shewanella > Shewanella sp. 10N.286.51.B7. Next base: position 68,068 of record NZ_MCUF01000025.1, on the reverse strand, counting down.
ACAGCTTTGGCTGCATCGGCATCAGCGCCAACGTTAGCTTCTACTCTCAATGTCGTTTCTTTACCCATGTGTGGGATATAGATATGGGCGCCATCAGCCGAGACATCGAGTAAGTTGCCTTTATTGACCACAAGATCCATCGCTGCATTTTCAAATAAAGCATATAAGCTCAAATCGTCGACAGCTGGCCAAGTCGGCTGAAACGAAAAAGCACCATCATTGAGATTAAAGCCCGCTTGAAAAATGCCCGAGTTATCTTGATAAGGAAATTGGTTCAGTTGACCATGCCACACAATTTTCGCATCAGGGATCTCCCCTTTTAATAAAGAGGCATTTAAGTAATCGACTAGATTGTCACTCATTGTGTGCAGCGGGAAATATAGACCTGCATTATCTACGTCAGCAATTGCCACATTAGCACTTAATGCCAAGTGCGCAGCATTATGCATATCTAATTGCATCGAGGCAGCAATGTCTATATCTGGGTTATGAAAATGCACATTAGGCAAGGTTAACCGAGAATTATTGACACTGTACTGAACTTGAAAGGCCTCGCCTGTTAACGCAAGTGGCGCTTCAAAACCATCTTGAAAGTCTAATCGATAATCTTGCTGAGGAAACTCAGCATTTAACAAACCATTGGCCCAAGACAGATTAAAGTCAATCGCGCTGCTTCCAGGGATATTATTTGAAGCTAGCCACTGTAGTTGTTTAACCTCTGTTTTTAATAACAGAGGTTTACCTGGCTCTTTTAATAGCTGCAAAGGCCCAATAAGCCCTTTAGGTGAGAGTGCGCGCCATTTTGCGACTCCTTTCTCGCCCATTTTAGGGATAAGAGGTAACAGCGGGGTTAATACTTCAGGCGCAATTTCGTTAATGCTAACAGAGAGGTCACTGTAATTCGTTTTTAGGGACAATTTAAGCTCTGGCCACGACTCACCATTAGTTGAAAAATCTAAGTCATGACTGCTCACTTGCCAGCCCGTTTCATTTGGCTGCCATTTTAACGCTCCACCATTAATGGCAAACCTTTGTTGCTCGCCAGCAGTATTCCACTGTAACCAGCTGGGTTCAAACATCAATAAACCTGTATTAATCGTTCGATATTCAATACCTAACCAAGCTTCAAGGTTCACTACCCCTTCAAATTCAATATTGTCCAGTTTAAGCAACGGCTCATGTTGCCTAGACGCCCACTCACCTAAATCTAACGATTCTGCTGATAAGTAAATCTGTCCAACCAGTTCATCAGGGTTATAACCATCACCATTTAAATCCACTCTTAATGCCAGTCGCTCACTTGCTGATGCTTCTGAGTCAAGGTGCATAAAGCCTTTACCTTGATGTAAGTCTGTTCCGTTATGCCAGATAAAATTGCTGATATAAATCGGTCTAAAATCATGGTTATGGCTTAATAGCTGAAGGGTGCCGTCGCTGATGGAGAAATACTCGAGCTGTTCTAGTAACAGTGCATATAACCAATCTATATTGGTATTGCTCACTGGCTTTTCGCTTTCTGTAGACAACTCATCAACATTAAGTGCCACATGTATGCCATCAAACTTTACGGTTTCAATTTTAGGTGACAAAGTCAGCAAGGTTTGCCAGAAATCGAGTTTAAAGTGGACTTTATTAGCGATGATCGTTACCGGCAAAGCTTGCTGGGGAGGAACAACTAAATTATTTACCGTTAATGCTGGCCCAAACGCTTGCCATTCAGCTGACAGTTTGCCGACTTGCACTTCCACTTGATATTGGTCGCGCAAATAATTGATCACTTCATAACGAGCTTCGGGTAGTTGGGGTAATAAACCACGGATGAGACTGACCGCTAGCGCAAATAGTACAAGTACTACGGCTACAATTTGGAACAAAAAACGACACACTGTTACGGTTTTACTTTTGGGCACTACACCATCACCACATCATACTTATTTTGAGTATATAAAGTTTCGTTTTGAAGGCGGATTTGCTTACCAATATAAACTTCTAGCTCAGCCAATAAGTGGCCTTCCTCATTACTTAAACTCTTGTAAACTGCAGGGGAGCAATATAATAAAAACTCATCAGCCGCATATGCTCGGTTTAAACGAATAATTTCTCTAAAAATCTCATATGAAACGGTTTCTACCGTTTTCATCGAACCCGTACCTTTACAAGCTGGGCACTCACCGCACACCACATGCTCAAGACTTTCACGTGTGCGCTTTCGGGTCATTTCAACTAAACCTAACCCAGAAAAACCACTCACACTGGTTTTAACTCTGTCCATTGCTAAGGCCGCTGTTAAGCTGTCCAATACGCGTTTCTTGTGTTCTTCATTCATCATATCGATAAAGTCGATAATGATTATACCGCCCAAATTACGCAATCTTAATTGTCTTGCTATTGCTTGGGTGGCTTCTAAATTAGTATTAAATATTGTTTCAGCTAGATTTCGATGACCGACAAATGCACCAGTATTAATATCAACTGTGGTCATGGCTTCTGTCTGATCAATAATTAAATAACCACCCGACTTAAGTTCAACTTTTCGCCCTAATGCACGTTGAATTTCATTCTCGACATCATAGAGTTCAAAAATCGGTGATGGCCCTGCATAGTGCTCAATTTTGGCCGCTATTTCTGGCATAAACTCTTGCGCAAAACCTTCAATTTCTGCGAAGGTTCGGCGTGAGTCCACTTGGATATTGTCCAGTTCAGTGCCAACAAAATCACGAATAATTCGCACTTGAAGCGCTAAATCTTGGTACAACAAGGTCGCACCTTTGCGCTTACGACGTTCACTGACCTTAGCCCAAACTCGGCGTAAAAAAGCGGCATCCTGTGCCAGTTCATCATCACCTACGCCTTCGGCAGCAGTTCTGATAATAAAACCGCCATCTTCATCGACATAAGGCTCAGTGATCTTCTTTAAACGACTGCGTTCTGACTCTTCTTCAATGCGTTGCGACACACCAACATGGCTTGAGCCGGGCATAAAGACTAAATAACGCGAAGGTAAGGTAATATCAGTTGTGAGGCGAGCACCTTTCGTTCCAAGCGGATCTTTAACCACTTGCACCATGATATCTTGACCTTGGCGAACCAATTCTGCGATATCACGAACAACAAAGTTGCCCTTTTCAACATCAGCCACACACTCGGTATGCGGCACAATGTCAGAGGCGTGTAAGAATGCGGCTTTTTCTAGGCCGATATCCACAAAGGCAGCTTGCATGCCAGGTAGCACACGACTGATTTTTCCTTTATAGATATTGCCCACAAGGCCACGTTTCATGCGGCGCTCGATATGCACTTCTTGTAACACGCCGTGCTCAACAAGTGCGACCCTTGCCTCAGTTGGCGTGACGTTAATCAGTAATTCAGAGCCTTTTTTACGCTGTGCTTTTGTTTGCATAAGCCACCTGTTTAACGCCCTGCTGCAAGGATGATGCATTACTCACGCATATATTTTTTGATAGTCAGCGCAGTAAAATTCACATGTTTGCGAACGAAAAGTTAAGTTAATTCAATTTGATTCATTTCATGTAGTAATTCGCGCGTCTCAACAAGAGGTAAACCGACTACCGCTGAATAACTACCCTTTATCGACTTTACAAAGCAACCACCTAAACCTTGGATACCGTAAGCTCCCGCTTTATCCATTGGCTCTTGTGTGTCGATATAGGCATTAATTGTATCTAGTGTCAGATGACAAAAAGTCACTTCCGTCTGGCACAGTCTAGTGAGTGTAGTCTTACCATTGGTCACCGCTACTGCCGTCATTACCTGATGTGTTTTCCCTGATAAATCAGAAAGTATGCGCTGCGCATCTTGCTTATCTACTGGTTTACCTAATATCTGCTCACCTAATACCACAATAGTATCTGAGCCAAGCACCTTATGGCTTTCGCCATTAGGACACAAAGCTAAGCCTGTTTGGGCTTTTTCTTTAGCTAATCTAACAACGAAGTCCGCAGCAGGTTCGCCTGAAATATGCGACTCATCAATATCTGGTGCAACTTGGTCAAATGAAAAATGCTTTTCAGTGATTCCAACTTGAGCAAATAGCTCTTTACGTCTTGGAGAAGTGGAAGCGAGCACCCAACCCATATCTAACGAACCTTATAACTACGGCGAATATTTCTAAGCACCCAGAACACCCACCACCACATAAAAATACTCGAGATAGCAGGTAAAAACATCGCCCAATCGAAGGCAACACCATTAACAACAAATTCAACCCAGTAAATAATAAAGTGATAAAGACATATAAAAATGGCTACTAAAATAGACTGCTGCCAACGGGTAAAGTTTCGCAGTCGCTGTGATTGCATAACAATCACATAAATTACAATCGAAAATGCCAAGGAACGTATACCTAAGGTCGCCCCTAGCAAGACATCCAATAATACGCCTAAGATCCAAGCGGTTAAGATGCTATAACGATGCGGTAAGGCCATAGCCCAGTAAATCATTACCATTAGCAACCAATCTGGTCGCCAAGCTTCGACGATTTTAGGCAGTGGCATGATTTGAAACATCATCCCAATAAAAATTGTCACTAATACGACAAAGCGGCCATTGGCAATATGTGCACTCATTGACTGCCCTCGTCTTGTGTTTCTGGTTCCACGCTTGGATTATCAATCGTTGATATTTCTGAATGAATTGAACTAGGCAGATCATCTAAATTATCGTCAGGCCAAATCAGCAATACGTAGCGAATTCGATCTAATGCAGCTAACGGCTGAGCTGAAATCACAGAATAACTTTGCCCAGCATCACGGGAGATTTTCATCACTCGCGCGACAGGGTAGCCTTCAGGGAAGCGTTGACCTAAACCAGAAGTCACCAATAAATCACCGACTACGATGTCTGTACTTTTGGCCACATGACGCAGTTCAATTTCATCAATATCACCAGTGCCTTGAGCCATCGCGCGGACATCATTCCGAGTTATTCGAACAGGTATGCCATGCGTCGGATCGGTTACCAATAATACCCGACTCGTTAACTCACTCACTTCAACCACTTGGCCTACAACACCTTGGGCATCTACGACTGATTGCCCGACAAAAACGCCGGTGCGTGCACCATGGTTCAGTACCACATAATGACGAAACGGATCACTGGCCACTTCCATGACTTCGGCAACCACTTTACGAGCATCCATGTGAACAGGAGAGCCCAGTAAAGCTCTTAAACGTACATTTTCTTGTCGTAAATGTTCAAAACGTTGTAATCGTTCTGACATCATTAGTTGTTGCCGTAGTAGTTCTTTATTTTGTTGAGCCAACATATTGCGCGTTGCAATGGAGTCTGCTGACCAATCCAATAATAAACCTGGCACGTTGGCTAAATACTGTAAGGGACTTAATACAGAGGAAATGGACTGACGAATAGGATCGAGGCGATCATTAGCGATAAGTAATACCACCGACAAAAAAATTGCCAGTGTTAATCTGAATTGTTGCGATATGCCACGAACAAAAATGGGTTTCATAATTTGTAGGCGGTGACACTCTTAATAATATCATCAGAGTCTACACCGCCATTGTTTCGCTCTTTAGTTCTCTTCAGAGAATAAGTCGCCACCATGCATGTCGATCATCTCAAGTGCTTTACCACCGCCTCGAGCAACACATGTCAATGGATCATCGGCAACCATCACTGGAATGCCTGTTTCTTGCATTAATAAACGGTCTAAATCACGAAGTAATGCACCACCGCCAGTTAACACCATGCCGCGCTCAGAAATATCTGAAGCAAGTTCTGGAGGAGACTGCTCAAGTGCAACCATCACTGCACTAACAATGCCTGATAATGGCTCTTGCAGCGCTTCAAGTATTTCGTTGCTGTTAAGAGTGAAACTTCTTGGTACACCTTCAGCAAGGTTACGGCCGCGAACTTCAATTTCAAGCACTTCGTCACCAGGATAAGCAGTACCGATCGTATGTTTAATACGTTCTGCAGTTGCTTCACCAATCAGGCTTCCGTAGTTACGGCGTACATAGTTAATGATGGCATCATCAAATTTATCACCACCAATCCGCACCGATGAAGAATACACCACACCATTTAACGAGATAATAGCAACTTCAGTGGTACCACCACCGATATCAACAACCATAGAACCCGTTGCTTCTGACACAGGTAAACCTGCACCAATCGCTGCCGCCATTGGCTCTTCAATTAAGTATACTTCGCGTGCACCTGCGCCCATGGCAGATTCACGAATTGCACGACGTTCTACTTGCGTTGCACCTACTGGAACACAAACTAAAACACGTGGGCTTGGACGGAAAAAGCTATTATTATGCACTTGCTTAATGAAGTGCTGCAGCATTTTTTCAGTCACATAGAAGTCAGCAATCACACCATCTTTCATTGGGCGGATAGCTTGAATGTTTCCAGGAGTACGACCCAGCATTTGCTTTGCGTCTGTCCCTACAGCAGCCACTGATTTTTGTCCGCTGCTGCCACGCTCGCCACGAATGGCTACGACAGATGGTTCGTTAAGCACGATACCTTCGTCACGAACGTAAATTAATGTATTTGCCGTACCTAAATCGATCGATAGGTCGTTTGAAAAAACTCCACGCAGCTTTTTGAACATGTGTCTAGCCTGTATTCTGTAACGTCAGAAGAAAGAAAAATCAGGTAACTTTATCAATGCAGCTCAGTTTCCACAAGACCGAACAGGTTAACAATCGCTAATCTCGGTGTTTTTTTTGCTTTATTAGCAAATTAAATCATAAGTGCATAAAAACAACAAAATAACGAGTAAAAAAACAACAGTATTTAATACTGTGTCTCCGTCAAAAAATCGTTCAAGCATATATTTTGACGATACAAAACCCAATAGGCTGCAAATAATCCTTTTGGTCCACCATTATGTAACTTGTTTATCGTTTTTCACGCCAATAAATAATTCGGTCATGGCCACGATAACGCCCAAAGTAAGCACTCGCCCTTGGATCATACAAAGTTGTCGACGAAGCGTTTTCCCAATTCCAATACCACTGTAGCCACTCGGGCACAATCAAAGGTGCGGTTACTTGACCGCGATAATCAGCAGCTGAACCTGTAATAATCGCATTCCACAGTAAGGTAAATTCGCCGTTAGAAAAACTGCCAGTTTGCCCAGTTCGATCGATTAATTGACCCGTTGTTAAACTGGGTTCAAATTTGTATCCCAACGACAGATCATCGACTTGACTGGCTAACGCAGGGGTTACGACTGAACAACTATCATCAGTATTGGTCACCCAAGCCAGTCCATTCCAGTATTCTGCTCTGGTTGGCATTTGTAGCATGTCGTTTTCAGCGCCATACGTGTTGTCCATCACCACACGGCCATGACGAAAACGTTGATTTGATAGTAATTTTGCATCGCAATTACTGCCACAAGTGCCAGAGGTCGTAGCATTCATATCAGGATCTGAAACAAAGCTGTTATCACCATCGTTATCAACAACAATCAGCCCAATATCAAAGTCTTCAAAAGGCCCATCTTGGCTAGGAGCAGTGGTTCGACTTAAGCTAGCCATATAACTACTATCTACAGTTGCAACACCCGCAACCCATGAACTTGCAGAGACGGGTAAAGCGCTCATTCGGTTACGTTTGTCGTCACCATCATCTGAATTTTCCCCCACTAAAATACCGGTCGCGTATGCAAAAGCATCTTGGTAATTCTTAGTTACCTCACTGCCAATATTAAATGCAGTTATATTCATCGCCATCGAAAATGGCTGATCCATATAATTGAAAATCCCACATGCGGGAAGGACACTCACACTGCTAACAACAAATCGGTCAGGGATAAAGCGGCCTATATTGCCAGAACTTGCTTGCGGAATATCATAAAAGGTAGAACCTAAATATTCACTGGGTGCTTTCGCGGTAAATTCAAATACACCCACCTCACTAATTGACTGAGTGATGGTGTTTTGGCTATTAATAACAGCCACATGGTCGTAGTTCCCTAGACCGAGAGTGCCTGCTTCTCCAGGATTTGGAGCCACAAGATTACTGCCTAATACAATACCTGCATGAACATAATTTGGCGTGGTTAAATTGTCACAATAATCAGTGTCGCTATCAGACTCCCAAGCCATTGCTTGAACCGTTAAATCAAAGTCTTCTCCGGCTTTTATATACACATCGCAACTACTATCACCTGCTGTGCAGCTAGCATTGGCATCCACAGGTTTTACACATAAACCAGCTGGGAAACTGACAAATGGGTCTGCACCGACCATCACCAATCCATCTTCCTCGCCTGTGCCATCGTATTGGGCATTTAACTGTATTGCGCCTGCATCGGGGTAATTCACTTCAAACTCAGCGATACCACTGGCATCAAATTGAAGTGCTATAGGAGTTCGAGCGCCAATACTCGTGCCGATATCTGTTGCAGCGCCTGTTCCAGTTACCGACACACTTGAAGCTGAAATAACCGAACTCGGATTGACGTAATCACTCCAAAAACCAACACTTTTAGTCACATTTTCAAACTGCGGTGTACACTCCAACGTCTCGGTATCTTTTTTTACGGCTGAAATACTAATAGCACCACTGGGTTTATTCGCTAACTTGTCTGGTACAGTAAAAATAAAACCGCTATCAGCAAAGTTAAAGGTACATTGCTCAGCCGTTGGTGTTGAACCAGCAACACTACATAATGTGGTACTAAAAGGCTTAGCGCCTGGTGTTGAGCCTGTGACATCAACCGTTACTGAGCCAGCGGTATTATTTCTGAGTGATAAATTAGTGCTACCGCCACTAAAACTGACTACGTTGCCACCAACCCAACCACCACCTGTAGCGATGGTTGCAGGGCTCAAGGTCGCAGTAACAAAGTCAGGCACGGTTTGAGTACAATCTGCGTTAGCACAAGCAGTTAGAGTCATTGGCTCAGCATTACAAGTTAACGCAGAACCGGTATGAGTAAATTCAAAATGATCAATGACAACCCCCACTGGGCTTGAGTCAAGTGCACAAAATTCTATGTCATCTATTTCATGCACGTTGGTTGAGCCACCAGTTGAACCTGTTATCGATAAGATAAAGTCATCAGGCACCGCAGCTTGTGATGCGAAAGATAAAATATCAAACTGGGGAACGATTTCGACAAAGCCGCTGCCAGTATCACGAGAGACTGACACTAACGACTGCCCTGACACACGAGAGTCAATGACGATTCTATAACGATGATTGTCATTCTCATTGTTATCAACAGGTGGAGTTAAGCAGTCGCCAGTAGTATTAGTGGTGCCGTTATTACACGTTCCGCGCAGATATGGGTAACCTGACGTGCCACTGCCCGAGCCACGTATCGAAACGCTTTGCTGGCGGCGACCAATATTATTATCGCCCCCTTCTGCCGAAAAATTACCATATTCGTCAATACCAATGCCTAACCAGCCACCAGCAAACCCATCAACGCCTGGTTTATAGCCATAACCTAAGGGGCCCCCTGCAGCACCTGGCTGTGGGGTTATTGATGCATCAGAAAACACCATTGCAATACCGTCAGCACCATTGCCATCATAAGCAGAATGGTCGAACTCAATTTCAATTAAATTATCAGCAGCTGGGAATAAACGTTGGTAAGTCGTTGAAGTTGCTTGGTTGCCAGCAGCTTGAGTTAGACGAAGTTTATTACTCACTATTGAAGGAGTAAAACTGCCGCTCGAGCTCGCAGCCACCCAATCGGTACCTAAAGAAGTGCGATTAAAGTCATCAGTAAAACATTGCGAAACCGGTTCTGTTCTTTCTAGCGCAAAGAAACTGTAGTTTTCCCAGATATGTCTACGATCGTTATCTTGATAGGTATCTTCATCCACAACCATACTGACTAGATCGTTCGTCAACTGACAACGCCTTAACCAACCACCATCACCACCACGGCGATTAGTTTTACCAGCCACTAAAATTGGAACGTCAGTAAAACCCGTTAAGGAGGTGGTGACGCTACATTGATATTCCACATCTCTAATGCTATTGCTATTGAAAAAAGTTTGTGAATTTCCAAAGTGATAATTGAGGTCCTCACCGTTTAATATCAAGGCGCCTGAACCAGAAGCAACGGTCAAATAAGCGATGGTCTCATTCTGTAAATTACCATTACTTAGACCTGCAGGCTGGCACTCCGCACTGTTATTCCTCACTTCCGAAGTATCCATTGCTAACTGAATGCCAGTATTATTAAATTGGGAAGTGCTGGTTAACCAGCAATCATTATTACTTGTTTGCATTTGGTTCAGTAAAACGTCTTGCGATGCGTCCATTGTCACGCTGGTATAATTATTATTCGCCCCAATAAGCGCTAAATCATATTCGACCGAACCTGCGATAAGTTGCGTTCCATTTGATAGGTCATGTGTTCCAGGAGTCACAGCAACCCAATGCACTTCTGGCATATCTGCGCTAGAAACTATATTCCCTGGTGGTTCTTGCCTTGCCCATGTAAAGCCTGTTTCGCTGATATTTGACAAAAAAGCACTTTGGGGGCCATCAGTGGAGAGTGGATTGGTTTCAGAAATCGTCGGCATGATAAACACAAGCGGTGTTACGCCCGCAGGAAAGGCATCATCAAAAGCCACAGAAGTCGACGTTGCTTTGCCATATTGGATGTGGAAAGGTATGACAGGTTCAACAGGCTCATTAATTTGGCCGTCGCTATTCATGACAAGGTATTTAGATGTCACTCTGCCATTAATAGCACCAGAGTTTATGGTAATCCTCTCGTCACTATACACATTGGCATTTATCGTTGCTGGAATGGATGTACCATTCACATTTTGATTGTTTAAGGTTAAATTGTTATAGGCAATAACTTGCACTCCAGCTTCTGCAAGAGAATTAATTGTACCGCCGTTAATTTGTGAGCTCGTGCCAATAAATATTCTTACTCGTCCAGTCGTTTCTATTTTACTAGGCGCATCAAGTTGAAGGGAGTTAATCCAATAATCCCCTTCGGGAAACTTCAGTATTGACCCACTACCCGCTCGTATTGCATTAAATCGATATTCATCATTATCAGAAGAAAATGTCACCGTACAATCAGAAAAAAGGCTTAAAGAATTAAACTGAGTATCACCGTTATCTCCCAGCGATATTTGATCGCCAGAATTACAAAAACCAATACTACCAGCTGAGCCATCACTACTTTCAAAGGCCTGATTACCATTCATTTTTAGACCGCGAATAGAAGCGCCAGTAATAGTACACAGCCTATCACCTCCTGTAGCAGTATCGCAGCTATCAGTAGGTAAGCCATTGTTAGTATTTATGGAGCAATAAGATAAATCATCGCCATTTGTGCCACTAATTCTTGAACCAGGATATATTGTCAGCTGCGGATTATTAATAGAGTTACAGCCACTGTTATTGTCATTGTGATGTCCTTGAGCCACCGCTGCAAAAATAACGGATTCATCAATCTCATCAAATGAAGCCGCACTAAATGACATAGCTGTAGCCATTAACAGCGTTATTAGTTTTATAGTTGTCAGGTATCGATTAATCCCCACGTGCTTCTACCTCCACTTGGCGATTGACTCTTAAACAATTGCTCGTAGCTGCATTTCCAGCACAATCTCCAGTTTCACACACTGCATTACTGGTTATTTGATACTGCGTAACTCCATCTACACTAATAGGGTTACAGGTCACGGCGACAGTGCAACCATGAAAACCTACTGAACTAGGTGGAGTCCAAGTGGAAGTCGCACTACAAACACCCACAGCACCTGACAGCGGAAATAATTTAGCTAACTCAGCATCTGCAGCGCTATTGGCACTAAAAAGCGCTCGAGCTCCCCACACTTCAACATTGACTGACTCATCACCATCTTCCAGCATTCGAATTAAGGTACCCGCGAGTAAAAACATCACAATCAGCACAAATACGGCAATCACCAGCGCACTACCTTGTTGCTTACGCAGCCTAGTATTCATGTGACCGTCTTTTAGTGATAAGTGATTAAGGTACATTGGTCACCTGCACTTGATGCTGATACTTGAAGGTTTCACCATTAACACTAAAGCGAGGCTCAAGGTGCACAATTGAGTTGGTCATTAAGTTTTGTTCTGTCACTTTAATTGCAGGTTCTGTAAGTAAACTATTAGTAATATTTTCAGCCATTAACACACCAGTGCCCATATTCGATGGCACTGGCTGGCTGATTATGTAGCCATAATTTGAATAACGATACAAACTCACTTCAGATGAGCCTACTGGGCTTTCAAAACAATAACTAATCGGTTGATTAGCGAAGTAAATCCGCTTAATTGGCGACTGTTCAGCAAACTGAACTGAATTAGTAAATGTCAGGGTTATTCTATCGGCTGCTGAAGTGGCACTTTGCACCTCAAAGCGCTTATTTCTTGATGCTTGATAAATATCATTAACACCGCCAATACTTTCATTAGCAAGAGGATATACAATCGCAAACATGCCATTGTTAACAGTAATATTATTATCAACAATGGTGCCAGTACTCGAAGCAGAATCAGGATAAATAGGTAGTTCAAGATAACTACTACTGGCTTCTATTGGAAGCATCTCAATGCATTGAAAGATGCCTAAACTAGCTGTTCGGAGTCGGACACTGTTTGGCGCAGAATGTCGAATGTCACGGGTCATTCGCTCTACAGCAAAGCGGCTTTGGCCTAGAACTTGATCAACAGAACTAGATTCAACAAAAATACGTGTACCAAATATAACAAAACTGCTTACACCTACTATCAGAATGCCAAGAATGATAATCACAGTGACCATTTCAACTAACGTAAAGCCAGCTTGTTGCAAACCTCTTTTACTTTTCATTAATAGTTACTCCTTACCGCTTGGTAAGTAATAACTTCCCCTGAAGGTGTTGTTACATCTATGGTGATAAGCTTTTGCGCTTGGCCATTTAGGTAAGCGATTGTGACTTTCATGTCATAATTAATATAAACATCAGCATAGGTTTGAGTGGAATCAAGCATCAGATCTGTAATATTTAATCCGTGATAATCATCTACATCATTAAAATCATTTCGGCCTTCGCCATCAACTCCAAAATCACCTTCATCTGTACAATTCGCCCCGGGATTTAATGGTGAAGTAGAGTTACAAGCAGGGATACCACCATTAGCATTAGTATTTTCATCATAACGTTTGCCCCAAATTTCATTCATGACCGAATGCGCTAATTCAGCAGAGCGAACTCGAGATAATGTCTCAACAGCTCTATCAGCTTGAGGTAATAACATTGACGTAAGCATCACTATTGCAATGCTTAATACCAGCATGCCAATAACAAGTTCGATTAAGGTAAAACCACCCTGTGAGTTTTTAATCACGCTGTTATGAAGAGATTTTACTAATAGGTTTCTTGAGGAAGATAAATTATAAAGCATGCACATACCCCTCAGACTCCATCGCAATATTTAGCGTTTCATCTGCTTTTACGACAAAGCACGCCCCATTGCAGCCAAGGTTAGCTCGACCTAGATTGTCAAAATCCATAGTAAAATCAGTATTACCATTACTTGCTAGCTCGATGATTGCACCACTACTAAAATCTTGTTTCACTTCAGTTCGAATAAGCTGTGCATCAATACAACCTGCAAAGGCGTTATTAATATTATGTTGATAAGTGCTGAGTTGGTAACCATCTGAAAAAACACTAATACGATAACAACGGTCACTGTTATTTAATGCTTTTATTTGAACGTGTCTAAGCTCACTGATAAATTCATTTCGAAGAGCATGGGCACTATAGCTTGATTCAGGTAATAATTTAGGCAAAACAAACACAGCAACAATCCCTACTATTAAAATAGTAGTGACTAACTCAATGAGTGAAAACCCCAATGTATTTTTTAAACCCCGAGTTTGAAACATTCGAATGGTCAGTGCCTTTAGTAACATTTCTCTATATACAGTATGGCAAAATATAACACAAACGTCTTGATATCCTTTATTAAAAATACAATCGTATATACATAAAGGAAGTTTGTATTTTTCAGGTTATTTTTTAAATACAGATAATAAAAAAGGCCTGCAAGCAGACCTTTAAACTAGCTAAAAACTAATTAGCATTCAGAAGCCGTTGGCATTAATAAAGCATCACCATCTTCATCTTTAGCATCACTAGTGAATATAGGTAAAGCACCTTCAGATTGAGATTCTGTATAAATGATATTACATCCAGCAGGAGCTCCTACTTGCTGAATAGATACTACTCCGCTACTTTCCGTAATTGTCCAATCATCACTAGAAATATCAACAGCATTGATGATGTCTGTAACGGTTCCTGCAGTATAACCATAAACAACATTCAATGCTGTTCCAGTTCCTATATCGACAGTCGCCTTACCATCTGTATCACCTTTTTCTACACCAGCAAGCGCTGCTTTTGAATACACTAAACTATTCGCACTTTGAATTGCCGCTTTAGCACCTTGCAATGTCGATACGCGAGCATCACCTTGAAGGTTAATAAATTTAGGTGCAGCTGTTACCGCTAAAATACCTAAAATGATAATAACCACAACTAACTCAATTAACGTAAAACCTTGCTGTTTTTGCATTTGAAAACCTTCATTAAAATAGAACAACTACAGCCCGTATGAAACAATATATATTGTTCACGAGCTTATTCCTTTATCACAACAATTTTATCACCATTCAATATTAGCTGCGTGTTACGCAAAGCACATAAAGGCTTTTAAAACTCATATTTTTGCCACAAAAAAGCCCGCACTATGCGGGCTTTAACCATTCACTCAACTTAGCAAAGCGAAGGATCAGGGATTGCAGTAAACGTTGGAACTTCAGTCGCTGATGCGGCGGCTGCATAAGTAAAGGAGCATGTTGAAGGTGCACCCACTTGCCAGAATGTACCGGCTGAAGTGTCAACAATCCAATCTGTAGTCAGCCCATCTGCAGAAGGGTTATCTCCTTCAGCAATACTAACTTCTAATGCATTTTGGAAGTCATCTAATTCACCAGCGGTTAAATATCCATAGTCAGTAGTAACGGTAATTGGGTCTGCAACAGTTCCTCCAATTGTTACAGTTGCACCTTCAGTTTTTTCTAATCCAGCAAGTGCAGCTTTTGAATACACAAGTGTATTTGCCCCTTGAATCGAAGCTTTCAAGCCATTTAACGCAGACACGCGAGCATCACCTTGTAGATTGATAAATTTAGGTGCTGCAGTAACAGCTAAAATACCCAAAATGATAATAACTACTACTAGTTCAATTAATGTAAAACCTTGTTGCTTTTGTTTGATATGCATAATGTCGACCCTTTATTGAAAACAAAATATGTGAATTTTGTACATCTGTTTATTTAGTTGTTTCTTACAATTCCCACTCAATATTCCATATTTTGTGGTGATTCTTTTAAAGCTTAAGCCTCTGCTATTAATGCAGCTTTCACTTATTACTCGTAATTAGTCGTTACTGAAACTAAGTACTTGTCCTGTGCCAGGGTTGTATGTCACTCCTTTAGCACCACTTGTCGTTAAATCTGGGGCTGGAGATGGTACACCGGTAGTCTGATCTAACGTAAGTGAAGCTACTTGGTGATAGACACACAAATCAATCCCAGTCACTGTCGTACCGTCAATAGATGTAGGTGAACCACCGATACCATCTTGAGCTCGAACGGTATAACGTTGATCGCGGGCGTCATCAGTATAAATTACATTACGTGGAGCACTTTGCAGCACGTTATCGAAAACTTCCTGACAAGTGTCATCACTCATCGAAGTCGCATCTGTATTTGATGTACCTGTTGGAAAGCCAAAACGCGTATCTAACGAAACAACAGTACCATCTAAAATTACCGACGTATTACGACGACCATCCACTTCCCATTGTGCTCTAACGAACCCAACAGCCGTAGCAAGTCCACCAGCAACGCCATCAACACTGGCATTTTGCGCATCTTCAGTGACATTCAAAAAGCGTGGAATTGCAGTCGCAGCTAATAAACCAAGGATCACGATAACAATCACTAATTCGATTAACGAAAAGCCTTGCTGTTTTAATTTCATAATAAGTTACCTATTTTACGCCTTACATTTGTCAGACCGTAATTACAGTCGTAAGACCATTGTTACCTAGCTAAAGCTATCCTGTAAATAAATTTTAGCACCATTTATACATTTAAACATTTGTATTAGTTAAATATTAGCTCTTGCTATCAATAAAAATCACTCTTCCTGATATACCTTGATAGCTAATACTGCCACTTTGCTCTGTCGAAAAACGACAAATTTTTGTCTCATTTTGATATGAAACCGCAGCTTTTAAATCATGCAAATCACTTGCCATTAACTGTTGCCATAACTCTTTGCAGCCTTTCGAAGATGGCTCATTAAGTTGCGGCCAGCCTTGCTTTGACATCTTTATAATATTTGAACTGGTGCCAAGGCTATCTGTTTCAAGCTGTTTATTGCCTAAACCAACAGTAATATTCTCCCAGTTCAGCTTGAGCGAATCAGGTCTCCCCTGATTGAGCCATTGGCTCTTTACCATCGCTAGCACGTACAACATACGGCTATGCTCTAGCTCTAAACTTTTAGTGCCAATACTGTCCACACTAGAAAAATGCTTAGTGCTAATCACAGCCATTACCACCAAGACTAATGTCAGCGTAATAATACGTGCATACGTCTTCAGTAGATCGTTTTCTGACTTCTGTTGTTTTCGCATTATGCAATCAACTCAGATTTGTTAATTGCTAACTGCAATGTAGACAACAGCTTACTTTCAAAGTTCAGCATGCTCGTTACCCTTTAACCACATTGAGCATATCCCACATTGGCAAGTAAATCCCCAAGGCTAGAATGAGCACAATACAAGCCACAAATCCGATTAAAATAGGCTCTAGTTTGGCGGTTAAATTTTTAAGGTCGTAATCCACTTCGCCTTCATAGAAATCTGCTGCATCATTAAGTAGTTGATCGATCTGGCCTGTCTCTTCACCCACTGCCACCATTTGCAGCACTAATGGAGTAAACAGACCGCTTTGGTTTGACACCCTAAGCATTGACTCACCCGACTCTATTCCTCGCCTCATCGCAACAATCCGATCATGCATATAACTATTATCCACGGCATCTGCAACTAGACTTAACGCTTGAGTCATGGGTACACCTGCACCCAACATCATCGAAAAACTGCGGCAATAACGTGAGAGTGTCGAGCGTTCTATAATCGACCCCACTGCTGGGATATGTAGCTTCCACTTATCCCATTGACGTTCACCCTTTTCGGTATGATGCCAATATCGTATGCCAATAATTGCTCCTACGAGCGCAACTAGCATGACATGCCAATAATTGACAAATAAGCTCGATGTCGTCATTAACAATTTAGTTGCCCATGGTAAATCAGCACCGAAGCGAGAAAACATATCGGCAAACTTAGGGATCACCATGATATTCAATATCACCATCGCAATCGTAATGGCGATGAGTACGAAAATTGGATAGCGCATAGCAGACTTAATGCGTCGGCGGGTTTCTTGTTCACGCTCGATATAACCAGAAAGCTGGATAAAAGCATCTTCCAATTTACCGGTATTCTCACCCACATGAACCATTGAAATAAACAATGAATCAAATACATCTTGATGCTGGTTCATTGCAGCCGACAGAGGGCGACCCGATGTCAATTGTTCAGATATATCATTCAACGCATCTTTCATTCGTTGTGAATGCGTTGTTTCTGCAAGACCTGCAATAGCACGCAAAATGGGAATACCTGAGCGAGTCAATGAGTACATTTGTCGAGTGAAAATTTGTAACTCTTCTAACGACACTTTACTCGCGAAAATACTGCCAAGCTTAAAAGGTTGAGATTGTTTCACTTCACGCAGTTCGAGAGGAATGATGCCGCGAGACATTAACGCATCAGCCGCACTACTTTCATTAGCTGAATCAATAAACGCTTCAACTGATGCGCCTTGATTATTTCGTCCTCGATACTGGTAAGTCGGCATGATTACACCCCAGTTCCACTATTACTGGACATCGCTTCTGCACCAGGTATTTCGCTGACGTCTTCAACTAATTTAGCCACTTCTTCAATGGTAGTCATACCATTGTATAAATACTCAAATGCTGAATCAGCTAATGGCACAAACGTCGGGCTTTGTTTCGCCGCATGAGCAAAATCTTGTGGATTCCCCGTACGCATGGCATCAACCATGGCTTCATCAAGCTCTAAAATTTCAAAAATACCAATACGGCCACGATAACCAGAGCCATTACAACTTTGACAACCAGTGCCTATTTTGTAGGTTGCAGCTGTGAAGTCTTTTTTGGCGACAGAATTAATCCAAGCCAACTCAGCTGAATTGGGTTGATGACTTGTCATGCAGTTCGGACATACCCGTCGAACTAATCGCTGGGCAATAATCACCCGTAGCGCGCTTGCGACAAGATAACTCGCTGCGCCCATATCAAGTAAACGTAATGCACTAGTAATGGCGTCATTGGTATGCAAAGTCGATAATACAAAGTGACCCGTTAATGCGCCTCGAAGACCAATTTCAACCGTTTCTTGGTCACGCATCTCACCTACCATGATGATATCGGGATCTTGACGTAAGGTGGTTCGCAGTACATTCGAGAAATTTAAACCAATTTTATGGTTAACTTGCACTTGGTTAATACGTGGCAGTTGATACTCGACCGGATCTTCAACCGTAATAATCTTGGTGTCTGGCTTATTGAGCTCGCTCAAGATACCGTACAAAGTCGTGGTTTTACCGCTACCTGTAGGACCTGTCACTAGCAACATACCGTGAGGACTCTTAATTTGTTTACGAATTCGCTGCAGGATATGATCTGGCATACCTGTTTCATTCAATGTCAATAAACCCGCGGATTGATCGAGTAAACGCATTACCACCGATTCACCATGATATATCGGCATCGTCGACATACGAATATCGATTTTATGACCTTTAATTTCAATATGAAAACGACCATCTTGCGGCATACGTTTTTCTGAAATATCCAATCCAGCCATCAGCTTTAATCTTAATACTAACGCCGAGGCAATATTGACTTCATCAAGGGTGTTCTCATGCAGCTGACCATCAATACGTTGACGGATCCGCAGTACTTTTTCACCCGGTTCAATATGAATATCCGAAGCCCGCATTTGCACTGCATCTTCAAAAATAGATTGCAGTAGCTTAACGACTGTCGTTTCATTGTCGCTATCACTGTCAGTAATACTCGCCAAATCAAACATGTCATCAGCGGCGTACTCTTCTTCTAATTCACCCGCAATTTTGGCAATTTCACCCGTACGGCGATACAAATTATCGAACGCATCTAATAGTTGCTGTTCAGGGGTAACCGCAATGGTAATTTTTTTAGGCGCGACAAAGACTTCTAAGTTATCGATGGCTTGCAAGTCAGCAGGATCACTCATCGCCAATGTAACCGTATCAGCGGTGGCTTCAACCACTAAAGCACGATAACGACGAGCTTGTACTTCAGGAATAAGGTTAACGACTTCAGTCGGTATCGACAGTCGACTAATATCTAAATAAGGTAAGTTTAACTGCTGAGATAAGAACTTAAGTAACTGATCTTCAGTAATACAATTCAAGTCAATCAAGGTACGACCAAGCTTTTTACCTGAATTACGCTGTTCAGAAAGGGCTTGGGTTAACTGATCGTCAGTAATAATGTGTTCTTGAACGAGAAGATCGCCTAAACGCATTTTCAATTTTGGTTTCATTGGCTACCTCCAAGTTGAATTAATCGTTGTTCAATATAAGTCATAGCGCCAGTTGACAGTCCTCGATAAGACAAAGCTTTTGTATATGCATCTGCAGCTTGCGAATATTGCTGCTGCGAATCTAGCGCGTAGGCCAATCCCATCCACCAGCGTGCTTGAGACGGCTCAATGGTTATCAGCGAGCGATATGCTGACTCAGCCAGTTCATAACGGCTATTCTTTTGGGCAATATCACTTTGTAAAATCCATTTATCTCTAGCCCAGTCGCTGTTATCACTGATAGCTTCTAGTGTATCTAGTGCTTTCATAGGGCTAAATGAAGCATTTTCAACCTTCGCTTTTAAAATGGCCAATTCAATTTCCTCAGGAAATTGTTGCACCCCTTGAGCTAAAATTTGTTCAGCTCGGCCTAAGTTATTCAACGCATAATACAAAGACGCTAATTGCTTTCTGGCCTGATGCATTGAAGGCTCAAGTATTAGTGCTTCATAGTAATACTTTACTGCTTTATCTATTTTCTGTTGCTGCTCAGCGACCTCAGCAATTTCAAATTTCTTTTGCGCTAACTCAGCATCTGTCAGTATCACTTCCTTTACCGCCATGACACCTTTATTACTGCTTGTTGTTGCAGCATTCGTGTTAGAGACAATAGCTTGTTCTGCTTTAGAGGACTTAGCAGCGCGGCTGTTACTCCCTACATCTGCCTTTACATCTTCAACGATTGTTGAGGTACGTGTATTCTGCGCAAACCTGACTTTCACCGAACCGTTATCTTTATCATCCAACGAGGGTGCTAATGTGTCTTTTACAGTGACCGAAGTATTTTTTGAATCAACTTTTACCACGGATTGATTCGCCTGTGGTTCAGCTTCTACCGCTACAGTTTGCAAATTCTGAGCTCTTGCTAAATCAGTTTCAGCTACATCTGCGCTCACCTCAGACTCTTCGTTAAAGTCATTGTCAGATTTAGCTAAGCTATTAGCTGTTTTAGTAATTTCAACGCTATGGCTTTCATCGTCTGTTATTGAGTCAGGTAGATCGTCACTAGTGAGCGTATCTTCATCGACTAAACCTGCAATGAGCGGCTGTTCAGCTTCTTCTTGTGTTGCTTCAGTCAGTGGTTGTAAGTTTTTTAGCTGCACGCCTTGACGATAAAACATAAGCCCAATCAGGAATACAGCAAGGAACATGACAATCGACATATACATCCCTTTTCGGGATGACTGCTCATCGGGTGCATTAGCTTCTACTTGGCTAGTAAACTGCACCTCTGGTTTCACAAAGCCAGAATCGGACGTTTCTCCCGTCGTTGATGCCGAGTGTTGCTTTTGTTTATCAAGGTCTTTTAAAACTTTATTAATAACGCTCATATTGACTCTCTTAACGTCGATAACCAGTCAGCATTAGTAACCCATAACATGACCAGTGAAGCGCCTATGATTAATAAAATGTATAACCACCCTCTATTTTGCACTGATGTCGGCAGTGACTCTGCATCCTCAGTATCGACAATGGCGGCTTTACAATGCTTAGTGAGTACTTTATTACCGCCTTCAGCAAAACAAAGTAATAAGGCTTTATTAACGATCACATTCACCAAGCGTGGGATGCCTCGCGCGGCACTTGAAATCAACTTGATATCTTTATCGCTAAACAGTGCTTTGCCACGATAGCCTGCAATAGACAGGCGATAATCAACATACGCTTGGATCTCATCCCACAACAAAGGGCGTAAGCTATAGCTAAAAGTAATCCGCTGTTTTAATTGACGTAATTGACTGTCTTGCAACCTATTATCTAATTCAGGTTGACCAAACAATACCACTTGAATCAATTTAGTGCTTTCAGTTTCTAGGTTAGTAAACAGTCTTAATGTTTCTAAACTCTTATTGGGTAGAGCTTGGGCCTCATCCAACACTAAAATGACTTTTAACCCTTGGCGATTAAGCTCTAGTAAACGGTTTTGAATTAATCCAGTTAATTGCTGCTGGTTAATATTATCTTGTAACGAAATCCCTAATTCTGTCGCTAATGCCCAACGTAATTCATCAGGATTTAGATATGGATTAGGAACATAAGCACATTGATAATTATCGGGTAACTCATTCAGTAGCTTACGGCAGATAAGGGTTTTTCCTGTCCCTACTTCACCGGTTACTTTTATAAAGCCTTCGCCATTTTCGATTGCTGTTTGCAATACCTGTAATGCCTCAACATGAGGCGTTAACCCAAAAAAGAACTGCGTATTTGGGGTTAATGTAAACGGTAATTGATCTAGACCAAAATGCTGTTGGTACATGGCAATCCTTAACGGTACTAACCGTTACTCCTGCTCGGGGTACCAACGGTCTAGTAAATCTTTAGAGCGTTGTAATTCATTACTCCAGGTATCAGCACCTACCACTGTCGGCTTTAGCATGATGATAAGTTCTGTTTTAACCGTCGATTTACTGCGATTGGTAAAGGCTTCTCCCATAAATGGAATGTCACCTAACAATGGGACTTTTGATACCACTTCAATATTTTCGCTCTTCATTAAGCCACCGATCACCACAACATCACCTGAAGACGCTTTAATCACAGTGTCAGACTCACGAATTTCGCTTTGTGCCAACGGTAATTCAAGGCTAGAGCCACTGACTTTAATTTCTTTAATTTGTTCTGATACATCAATCACTGATGGGTGCACATGAAGTAATACATTGCCGTCAGCATCAATTTGCGGCGTCACATCTAATGCAATACCAGAAAAGAAAGGGGTTAATTCCACTTGAGGAGTGGTGACTGGAGTTGTGCCAGCTACAGTAGTTGACGATACGTCAGTGACAAAATACTCATCGTTGCCCACTTTAATAACCGCTTTTTGGTTATTAGATGCGGTAACACGAGGGCTCGAAAGCACGTCAACATCACCTTGGGTATCTAGCAAGCTAATCATGGTGCTGAAATCGGTGCCAGTTAAACTAATTGACGTCACACCACCAATTACATTCGTAATTGAATCGCTTAAACCCGAACCAGGAGAAGTACCAAAGTTAATATCTGTGCTGCCAGCATGGCCTAAGACGTTATCCCATTGAATACCTTGCTGATAGCCATCAGATAGAGTCACTTCTAAGATTTTAGCTTCTAAAATAACTTGGCGCTGAAGATGCGTTTCAGCCTTGGTTAAAAAGGTACTTACTTGACGTAACTCATCAGGATAAGCCCTAACAGTGACTAAGCCCGCTTGCGGGGTAACTACAACTTGGCGTCCACCACCAGTATTACCGATAATAGACACTAAGGTTTTTTCTAACTCACCCCAAAAGTTGGTTTTGGTTGTTGAGCGAATAAAAGTGCCATTGGTGTTATCAGTATTGTCATTATTGCTACTGCTATTGGAGTTATTACTGCTATTTGAGCTACTGCTATTTGAAGAGTTGTTATTCGAGTTCGAATTTGAGTTGTCATTACCGTCAGAAATACGCCCTGAGCTGACCGAAGTCAACGATAGCCCTTCACGCTCCATATACAAGTAATTTAGAGGGTAAGTTTCTGTGCGCATCCCTGATGGGAAAATACGTAAAATGCGCCCTTCTCGGCTAACCTCATATCCATAAATATCTTCAACAACTTTAATCACTTCTGAGAGTGTTACACCATTAAGAGAAATTGAAATGGTGCCAGTCACATCAGGATGGACTGCAACACTTAACGGCGTGCCCTGAACTAAACTTGGGAAAAACACTTTTGCCTCAACATCGTTCGCTGAAACGTCAAAACGACGCTCTTTTGGCAATGTTGGACTTGTGCTGCCTAATAAGCTTGAACCATTGAGCTCACGCTGAACATCTTCAGGCATTTGCGCAGGTGGAGGAATGATATTTTTTGCTGTTTCTGCTTCAGCCAATGATTGACTTAATTCAGATTTAGCCGTCGTAGGATCAGGTCTATCTGTAGTTTGGCAACCAAGTAAACAAAGAGATAGCAGAGGGGTCACATATTTGATTAAATTCATTATTATTTTTGTCCTATCGCTCTGTTATCGATTGAAATAGTTTAAGTTTTCTTCCGTCAGATAAATTGACATAACTCTTTCCGATATATTCAATTCTTATCCCATCAATGCGGTCACCAACAAATACAATCTTATTATTAATGACGGCATGTGGCTTGGCGCTATTTACAATGCTATTAAGCACTAATGAATCTGCCCGTTCGCTATTACTGGAAACAGTGACATACCCTTGCCCAGGTAAGGTCGGATCCCTTAACACTTTGGCATCAGCAACCTGACTCACCGCAGTTAGGCCTAATACAAGGAGTATAAACATCGGTTTATTCTGCAACACTGATAAACTCCTTATTAATACTCAAGGTATAAAGTTCAATTTCAACCGTCGCATTTGGATGTTCGTCAACGTGATAATTAAGGCGTTTCCAATATAACTTATCTGGCATATCTTCAATTGCTTCAACAAATTTTAGAATTGAAAAATAGCTGCCTTCTAAGGTCAATTTAATACCGTGACTGTAAAGGTTCATTTTGTGTTCTTCACCCACCTGTAGCAAAGGTGTCGGTGCGATAGAAGCAAATGATTGTAATTTTACCCCTTGAACATGGCCTAACAGATTTGTGAGTACTGTCGGCATATAACTCGCTGGAACCATTGAAACCATTTGCGCATCTAAATCAGCATCAATTAATTGAGTTTGTTGTTCAATATGGCTTAAACGATTACGGAAATCAGTATTAGGATCCATCGCTAAACGTTGCTGATATAAATCAATCTGTTGTCTTGAAACGTCATTTTCCGCTTCAATTTGAACAAGCTGTCTTGAAAGTTTTTGTCTTTCTTTAAATACGCTCTCAACGGGTAGATAAACGACCATGCCAATAAGTACTAGCGCTGCAACAGTAATGAGTACACGCTCTCGCTGGCTTAGCACATCGAACTTGGATTCTAATTGTTGCCAAAATTGTTTCATTGTTTAGCCTCCACTTCAGGAGTGCTAGATAATTTAAAGGCTAACGGTTGCGATTCACCACGGTTCATCGTCATGGTCGAAAAAGCATAACCTTTGAGCGTTTCTGTATGCTTTAAAGCCTCAACCCACTTCGGGATACTTTGGGGTTTAGAACCAAAGCCTTCAAACTCAAATCGCTGTTCGTTGACTGCTATGTGGCTAAGCCATACAGAGCCATCTGAAACACTCGCCAAATCAGTCAACAAATTTGAATAGCCACGACTGATGACATTATCTCTTTGGTTTATTTCAGTAGATAATAGTTTTTTCAATTCTAAACGCTGCTGCTCTAATTCGACTCTTGCAACCAGGTCTGGCTCTGGAACACGCGTAGAAACTTGTAATTCTAGTTGCTGCTTTTGCGTATCTAACAGCTGTTTTTCTGTTGATACCTTAGCCCTGTCAGCTTCCACATTCGAAACCAACCAATAGCCAAGCATCCAACTCACAAAGCTGATAACAAGTAATCCCGCCACCATCATCATCATTCGTTGAAATGACAGCCTTAATTTTGCAGGCAGTAAGTCAGCGCTATATAAGTTAATTGTGGTTTTTATCACGCAGCACCTCGCGTTAACGCTTTGAAAGCCATCATGGCTAGATGCTCAGTCACCGACTCATGGTCAGTGGTACTGACTTTTTGATTAAAATTCTGCGCCACTAATGGCACCAATGCTTGAGATTCACCGCCGATTAATAAATCAATAGAACCAACAGGCGCTTGCCTTAATTGGCTTTCGAAATAGTCCATTGAACGTTGAATTTCGAGACTTAAATTATCAGCTAAACCATATTGTAAGTCGGCGGCTGTGGCTTTATCGATTTGAGCAAAACCTCTCACTCGACGCTGCATGAATAATTCACCTTCTCTAACCACTGTTAGCAATAAATCATGTTCAGGTACGTGACTTACCACCATATGGGTTGAAGCATCATCAAACAGCAACGGCATCGCTAATTCTTCAATGCTAATACCTTCAATGGTAAACCCATGTTGTTCGCAAGCTTGAGCTAATGTCGACAATTGCATTTTATTTGCGACAACGACATTAATTTTTCCAGTGGTTGTCAGCGATGATTCAAAGTAATCCAATTGAATATTGGTCACAGGCTCTGTCGCTAAGTCTTTTACCGACCATAATAATGCCTGGCTTAACTCATTGGCTTCTACATTGGGTTTATCTGCCACAATCAATTGATAAAACGATTCACCCAATACTATTTTCAGCTTTGCATGACCGAAAATATCTTTTATCTCGGCAAATGCTTCTGTCCAATTCTCACCATTAAAGGCAATTTTTTTAGTAATCCCTGATATATCCGACTTTGTTTGATTTTGAGTTTCAAGATCAGAATCTTGCTCATCTTCAGTGTTAATTTCGCCTTGATATACACAGATCGAGTCCGCACTGATATACAACCCAAGTTCAGTAGATGCTTGAGTTTGGCGCCAGAATGTCAACTTACTTAAAAAACCATTTTTCATTCAAAAACCTGTGCCTTGATAATCAGCGAAGAGACGATATAAAAATAAAAAATATCCGCTATAAAAATGTAACGATGACGCTTTCACTTAAACCAGATACACCAACAAGTGTGTAACAGAAAGAACAGTTAGCATTAAAAAGCATGTCAAAAAAATATCGTATGACATATTAACCGCTAATCACTTAATTTTATAGAAAAATAACAGCAATGAAAGTGTATACACTTAAGATAGAATGTTATTTGTTAATTCTCAAGATCCAAAGCCACAACAAGGTCACAACCTGACACACTATTAGGTTATTAAGTTGTATAAATTGACGCGGTAGATGATTAATACAAATCTTGTACCAATCCAGTATTAGATTTGCATTTAAAGGTAAGCAGGATAGGAAGTTTATTGGTTAAAGTAATCACCTTGAGCTGCACTTACGCCTAAAATCTTCAAGGTTTGCCAGTCTTCAAAACGACTCACACCTTCAGCAAAAACCTGCACTTCAGCGCGATATAACCCCCCAATGAGGCTTCTAATAAATAGTTGGTTTTCGGATTTCAGATGGATTTGATGAATAATAGAGCGGTGCAATTTGACTAAGTCAAAGTGACACTCTTGAATGTAATGCGTGCCAACCACTTGCAGCCCAACATGATCAACACATAGCCTCGCTCCTATTTTGCGAAGCAAATTCAAATTTTCCATCAAATCTTGTTGATGCTTAACCACAATATCTTCTGATACCTCAAATATCAGCCGCGAGGCAAGATGTCGCTGTTCCATTAACGTGGTTCTTAACCAACGTATGAAAGCTCGACTGGTTAATGAGTCATAACTCAAATTGATACTAAAGCTGTCTTTGTTGTGTGCCATAAGCTCAAATAGCACGGTTTCAATCAACTGCCTTTCAATTTGCGGCATTAAGCCACACTTATTGGCCATAGGGATAAACAATGTCGCCCTAATTTCGTTACCTTGGTTATCAATCGCTCGGCTAAATACTTCTTTATGGCAAGCATGGCCATCACTGTCGATAACATTCTCAGTTATCGCTACAAAGCGGCGGTTAACTAAAGTGTTTTCTAAAAAACTTCTCCAGCGAACAGAGCCCTTGGCAATTTCTTTATCCACTGCGCCTTTATCGTACATAAACCAATTATTGGTCCGTTGTAGTTGCGCAGCTTTAAGCGCCATATCGACTTCTTCAAGCACCTGTTCCTGCATGTCGCCAGCTTTATAAAATGCAGCACCTAAATGAACATAATTATCTTGTGTATCAGATTGGTTTTTTAGTTGGCTAATGCCTAATTTTAGCAGTTTGTTCGCTAAGGTATCAGCTTCAGCTAACGAGGCTTGAGGCACGACTATTGCGAACTGATTAAAGTCATAACGAGCGAAAACTACATCCTCATAAGGTTGCAGTAATGTACTGATGGCTTGAACTAAATCATTCAATTGTTCATTGATAACTTCATCCCCCTCTTGCTGTTGCAATAGGTCTAAGTCATCAAAGTTAATTAGCATCACAGCGCCATGGGCAATCATACAGTTGTGATGGGTTAAGGCTTCTAGCCTATTTTCAAAAAAAATGCGATTGCCAATGCGGGTGCTAGGGTCTAAAAAGGTTTTTGAGCGAATAAACTGATCAAAGCGTCCACGCTCTTTT
The DNA here is from genome assembly GCF_002873615.1 of Shewanella sp. 10N.286.51.B7. Lineage (NCBI taxonomy): Bacteria > Pseudomonadati > Pseudomonadota > Gammaproteobacteria > Alteromonadales > Shewanellaceae > Shewanella > Shewanella sp. 10N.286.51.B7. The sequence goes on along the minus strand of NZ_MCUF01000025.1, from coordinate 40,157 downwards.
TGCGCATCTTGTAATTGCTCTAATAACTTGGTCATTGCACGATTAATTAATCTCGGTCGGCCATTACCCGCCGCACTTAACGCCTCGGCATGTTTACCATCCAGAACCAGTTTACTGCGCTGCGCTATCTGCTCAATACCATCCAATTCATGTGTAAACCATCTCAATCCATAACGAACAAAAAGCCCAATAGCCACAAGTGATACAAGCATAATTAAGAGTTCATACCAACCTAATTGATGCAATAAATACGGTTGCGGCAACTTAAGTTCCATTGCTGTATCCGCTTTGGGATCAATAATGTGCTTGTATATGGTGGGATTGTTTTGCGGTGTTGGCGAGTAATACTCAAATACGATGTCATCGCCTTGAGTTAGCTTGAAACTGTTTGCGTTGTAAGCAATTAAAATCGGAGGTAGCCAAGCGCGTAAATCCCAATGACTATCGGGTTGGTAATGTTGTACCAGCATCGTCTCTAACTGGGTCACTTTTTGCTGTTGAAATTTGTATGTCAGTTGAACAAAGCTAACTAATGCACCAATAAAGAAAATAGCACCAACCGCAGTCAATGATAACAACCAAAAACTGGTTAACTTTGTAGTCAAAATTTTGGTTAACTTCATTTATCGGCGTCCTGCTATAAGCGCAATTCTATCTATCATATTTAACGATTGGTTAGCGATAACATCCACTTAACTGAGTTTGATTATTCAATAGCAGCTAGTAAAACGCAAACTCTATCTGTTTTAGATTAATTGTAGATACAAAAAAAGGGCTAACGCCCTTTTTCTCTCACTGTGCTGTGCTATTACTTATAGCTTATATTCAGTAGGAACAGTATTGAGCACTGCTACACCTGAATCGATTGCAGCTTGAGACACTGCACTGGCAATATTTTTCAATAAACGTGGGTCCATTGGTTTTGGCAGCACGTATTCAGGGCCAAAACTCATTGAATTAACATCAGGGTAAGCTGCTAACACTTCAGCAGGAACAGGCTCTTTAGCAATCGCTGCTAACGCCTTAACCGCAGCAATTTTCATTTCATCGTTTATTTCAGATGCGCGTACATCTAATGCACCTCTAAAGATAAAAGGAAAACACAACACATTGTTCACTTGGTTAGGGTAATCACTGCGGCCAGTGCCCATGATCAAGTCACTGCGAGTCGCGTGTGCTAATTCAGGCTTAATTTCAGGGTCAGGGTTTGAACATGCAAAAATAACCGGATTTGGCGCCATCAAAGCAATATCATCAGCGGTTAATAAGTCTGCACCCGACAAACCTAAAAATGCGTCTGCATCTTTAATCACATCTTGTAGAGTGCGTTTATCCGTATTATTAGCAAACAATGCTTTATATTCATTAATGTCTTCACGACGGGTATGAATCACACCTTGTCTATCAAGCATATAAACATTTTCGCGTTGCGCACCACATTTTACCATCATGGTCATACACGCAATCGCTGCAGCGCCAGCACCAAGACAAACAAAGACGGCATCTTCGATTTTCTTGCCTTGAATTTCTAACGCATTGATCATACCTGCAGTTGTCACAATCGCAGTACCATGCTGATCATCATGAAAAACAGGCACATTACAACGGGCAATAAGTTCACGCTCAATTTCAAAACATTCAGGGGCCTTGATATCTTCAAGGTTAATGCCGCCAAACGTATCAGCAATCGATTCAACCGTGTTAATGAAATCAGCAGTGGTTCTGTGCTTCACTTCAATATCTGTCGAGTCGATATTGGCAAAACGTTTGAACAATAATGCTTTACCTTCCATAACAGGCTTTGATGCTAGCGGACCTAAGTTACCCAGCCCCAAAATAGCGGTACCGTTAGAGATAACTGCAACAGTATTACCTTTATTGGTATATCGGTAAGCATCATCAGGGTTCGCCGCTATCTCTCTTACTGGCTCAGCAACACCTGGACTATAGGCCAGCGACAGGTCATGACTCGTTTGAGCGGGCTTAGTAAGACTAACTGCAGTTTTACCTGCAATTGGAAATTCATGATAATCGAGAGCTTGCTGGCGAAAGTCAGACATTTTATGTTCCTGAATGAGGCAATTTATACTGCGAAATAAAGTTAAATTCAGTCAAAACACCCAATAAGCAAAATACTAAGAAAGTATCACAAGGAGCTATTAAGCGCTTTGGCAGGCAGTATAAATGAAAATTTAACAAAAGTTATCTTTAATCAGCAGAATTTAATCAAGTCATAATTTTTCAAGCTTAAATTAATCATCATAATAAGAATCAAAGACTTAAAATTGTAGAAAAATAACAAGATTTGACATAAAAAAGCGGAAATAGCTTCATAAAGTTACAAATAGTTTGCCTAAATAACAATATTATTAACCTAAGCGGCACAACATAATTTATAACTAAAAAATTAATTTTTTTGAAAGGAATTTGATCTTAAAACAAAAAAAGACGCCGAAGGCGTCTTTTTCTTAAAATAATTACAGTCGCAATTACTTCTTACCAAGTGCACCAAAGCGCTTGTTGAATTTGTCGATACGACCACCGGTGTCAACAACTTTCTGAGTACCAGTGTAGAACGGGTGACATGCACCACATACGTCTAAATGTAAGTTTTTACCTACAGTAGAGTTTACTTTAATTACGTTACCACAAGTACAAGTTGCAGTTACTTCAGCGTAGTCTGGGTGGATACCTGATTTCATTTGGATTACCTTCAATAGCAGGCCATGTCGCTCTCCCAACCCGAAGTTGAGCACCACATGCGTTCATAACAATAGCGTTAAGGCGCGCAATAGTACAGTATCTGTCCAAGTCAAACAAGTGAAAATTAATTTGCGCTATGTTGCTGCTGTAATGCCTCAAAGGCAGCCTTATCTTCTGATTTGTTTACATATTGATTTAATTCAGTTTGTGACGGGCAATTCAGTGTCACATCTTGTCTAATCAAATGAATCTTCTGCTTTGAAAAACCATTGGGGTTGGCATCATAAATTGCCAACATCGCACCATATACATTGGTGTTCCATTGCTTTTGATAACGAGATGCAATGCGCCACAAGGTATCAGAAGGCGCACGCTCAATCATACAGTCCGCACTAACAGTAGGAGTTGAATCCGATCTACTCACTGCATCAACGGATATAGATGTTTTCACTATGTTATGGGATTCAGTTTGTGGATTATTAACGGCTGTAGACTGTGCAATCTTATCACCCGAATAAGGCATTGGAGCGACTTTTTTAGGTTGATTACGCGTATCAATTCTAACTTCAGTCTTGTCGGTAATTTTAATAAAAGGCGAATCAAATACCGGCAATACAGCATATTGGCGCCAGCTATTGCCCTTATACTCACTGACAATAAGCTTAGCATTGGGGTCGGTCACTTCATCCACACCAATCGCAAATAACATATAGCCACTGATAGGCTGAACCATCAGTTCTTCCATCACCTCTTTTGAACCATTAGTTTGGCGAAGGTGAAAGCTAATTCGAGAGAAGTCATTTCTACCCGCGACAATATTCAGTTTGATTTTTGGATGCTGGCCGACTTCAAATTGACGACTGTTGATACTGATGTGGCTCATTGCAGCTTGAGCCACAACTGAAAATAAAAAAAGTGATAGAGCCAATACAGCTTTATTGAATATTCCTTTTGACATCAATTTTCTCTTATCCTATTTCTTTATGTTCAGGCTCTAGTAAACTAGACCTTCTCAATTCTTAATGATGATGAATTATGCCTGTGTTTGTTGAGGTTGCTCTGCCCGTTCCAATGCGGCAAACCTTTAGTTACCAAGTTCCTGAATCCAACGTATCACAAATACAGCTTGGACTGCGGGTAAAAGTTCCTTTTGGTAGACAACAACTTGTAGGCTTAATCACTGCGATTAAACAAGAGTGCGACGTACCAGCCAATAAGATTAAACCTTTTTCTGAGCTACTGGACACAAACCCCTTACTGCCTGAGTCGCTTTATAAGTTGACCTTGTGGGCTGCACGATATTACTTTGCCAGTCAAGGGCAAATGCTCAGTCAGGCACTGCCCGTTGCATTACGTAAAGGCTTAAGTGCTCAACCACAAACCGTCACTTTTTTTAGTCTTAATGATGCAGGTAAGGCTGTCGACATTAGCGTGTTAAAACGTGCACCAGCACAAAAAAAGCTGTTTGAATTACTCCAGCAATCATCCATTAGCCAAGATGACTTCACCACCCAAGAACTCAGTAAAGTGGCTCTAAAAGCCCTTGAAGATAAAGGCTGGGTTGAGCGTCAGCTCGTCGTTAATGAAACCGATTTAAGTTGGCGTGAACAACTTAATATGACTGAAACGCCCTTAAAGCTCAACAAACAACAAGCCGTTGCTGTTTCAGTGTTAAATCAACAAAAAGGGTTTCATTGCAGCTTACTTGAAGGTATCACTGGTTCAGGTAAAACAGAAGTCTATTTGTCGATTTTAGAAACCATTTTAAAACAAGGTAAACAGGCACTTATTTTAGTGCCTGAAATCGGCTTAACTCCGCAAACGATTAACCGTTTTAAGCGTCGTTTTGATGTCACTATTGCCGTTATTCACTCGGCGCTAACTGATAACCAACGCCTCGAAGCTTGGCGACAGGCTCGCTGTGGTGAAGCGGCAATTATCATTGGTACTCGCTCAGCGTTATTTACGCCAATGGCGTATCCTGGGCTGATTATTCTCGATGAAGAACATGACAGCAGCTTCAAACAACAAGAAGGTGTGCGTTATCATGCCCGTGACCTCGCGGTTATGCGTGGTCACTTAGAAAAAGTACAAGTGATACTTGGCTCGGCGACCCCATCGCTAGAAACCTTACAAAATGCCATTTCAGGGCGATACACCCACCTTGAACTCGCAGAACGAGCAGGCGCAGCTCAAAAGGTTAAGCAAGGTATCATTGATATCCGCTCCCAACCGCTAAAGTCAGGCATGTCAGCCTCGATGATTAACGAGATGCGTATGCACCTTGATGCAGGCAATCAAGTCTTACTGTTTCTAAATCGCCGCGGATTTTCCCCTGCACTTTTATGTCATGAATGTGGCCATTTACACGAGTGCGATCGTTGTGACGCTTTCTTTACTGTGCATCAGGGTTTAAATGAGATTTGCTGTCACCATTGCGGTAATCAATATGCTATCCCACACCAGTGTCATGAGTGTGGCAGTACGATGTTAATGGGGCACGGAACAGGCACGGAGCAACTGGCACAAGCTCTTGAGCAAGAGTTTCCGCAATACCCAGTGGTGCGAATAGATCGTGATACCACCCGTAAAAAAGGCTCATTAGAAAAGCAGCTTAATAGCATTTTAAAAGGTGAGTATAAAATATTAGTCGGCACCCAAATGCTAGCCAAAGGACATCACTTTCCTGATGTCACATTGGTCGGTTTAATGGATGTTGATGGGGCATTGTTTAGTGCCGATTTTAGAGCACCGGAGCGTTTTGCTCAGCTCTATACTCAAGTATCAGGCCGTGCAGGTCGTGCAGACAAACCCGGAAAAGTATTACTGCAAACCCACCAAAGCGAAAACCCTATTTTGCATGACTTACTCAAAAACGGTTATGGGAAATTTGCCCGAGCTCAGCTAGAAGAGCGCCAACAAGCGTTACTTCCACCAGCTTGGCACATGGTACTGCTTCGCGCTGATGCCCACTTAGCTGAAGATGCCGACAATTTTTTGCAACAAGTGGCGAATTTATTACCCCAAGATAAAGATTTTGAAGTCATTGGGCCCATGCCAGCACCACTTGATCGCAAAGCGGGAAAATATCGCCGTCAATTATTGTTTCAAGCTAAAAACCGTCAACGTTTGCAGCAGGAGTTTGAGCAAATTTTACCGCAAATCGAAGCGCTCACAGAAAGCAAACGCTGCCGCTGGAGCATCGACAGAGATCCACAAGATTTGATGTAATATTGTTGCAGCATACCTCTTATGGCAGCTTCGCTCGCTTTGCCAACATCGGCCTTATTGCAACATAGCTCGTAATGCAAAATCAGCCGATTATGCTGCTATTTATTTCAAATCAAAAAAATCTCGAATAATTGACTCTTCGAGATAGCAATTGCATAGCAATAGCGGCTAAAATAGTCGGTTACCCCAGTCTTTCACTTTAAGTCAGTGCTAATAAACGCCCATGAAATCACATATTGCATCTTTACTAGAACAAACCATCGAATCTTTCAAGCAACAAGGCCTTGTCCCAGCTGATTTTCAGGCTCGTATTCAGGTGGAGCGAACTAAAGATAAAACTCATGGAGATTTAGCCACTAACTTGGCGATGATGCTGACAAAAGTCGCTAAAAAGAATCCCCGCGATATTGCCCAATTAATCATCGACAATTTACCTGCTTCTAGCCATGTCGCTAAAGTTGAAATCGCAGGCCCAGGGTTTATTAACTTCTTTATTGATGAAAACGCACTGGCCAATCAACTACAAGATGCACTTAACGATGATACTTTAGGCGTGACATTGCCGACTAAACAAACCATCGTTGTAGATTACTCTTCACCAAATCTTGCCAAAGAAATGCACGTAGGTCACTTACGCTCAACCATCATTGGTGACAGTGTCGTTCGTGCACTGGAATTTTTAGGTCATGACGTGATACGTCAAAACCATGTTGGCGATTGGGGCACCCAATTCGGCATGTTATTAGCCTATATGGAAGAATTACGTGCAGCCAACGGTGAGCAAGCTGAACTTGAACTTTCAGACCTAGAAACTTTTTACCGTGCTGCTAAAGTCCGCTTTGATGAGTCAGAAGAGTTCGCCACTCGTGCGCGTAACCTCGTTGTTTCATTACAATCAGGTGATGAGTACTGCAATAAGTTATGGCAAGAATTTAACGATATCTCACTGCATCATTGTCATGAGGTATATGAGCGTTTAGGGGTGAGCTTAACTCGCGCTGACGTACACGGTGAAAGTGCATACAACGCAGACCTTGAGCAAGTGGTTAACGACCTCGATGCTAAAGGCTTACTCAGTGAAAGTAATGGCGCCAAAGTGGTATTCCAAGAAGAATTCCGCACTAAAGAAGGTGAACCGTTACCTGTCATTATTCAAAAAGCAGATGGCGGTTACTTATACGCCACCTCTGACTTAGCCGCTATGCGTTACCGCTCAAATGTATTAAAAGCCGATCGCGCTTTATATTTTGTCGATTTACGCCAAGCACTGCATTTCCAACAAGTGTTCAAGCTTGCTAAAACCGCTGGATTTGTTCGTGAAGGTTTATCATTAGAGCATACAGGTTTTGGTACTATGAATGGCCCCGATGGCCGTCCATTTAAAACTCGTAGTGGTGGTGTTGTTAAGCTTGTTGACCTACTTGATGAAGCCAATACCCGTGCAATCGAACTAGTCCGTAGCAAGAATCCAGATATGGATGAAGCCACACTATTAGAAATCGCCCGCGTAGTTGGTATTAGCTCAGTGAAATACGCTGACCTTTCTAAGAACCGCAGCAGTGACTACATCTTTAGCTTTGAACAAATGCTCAGCTTTGAAGGCAATACCGCGCCTTACTTACTTTATGCCTACACTCGTGTCGCTGGTATTTTCAAACGAGCTGAAAACATAGACTTGAGCCAAGCTAAAATCGTACTTGAACACGATAAAGAAAAAGAGCTTGGCACTAAGCTTGCTCAGTTTGGTGAAGTGTTAACCCGCATGACCGAAAAGGGCTTACCTCACGTGATGTGTGCTTATGTCTATGAGCTAGCCAGTGAGTTCTCAAGTTTCTATGAAGCTTGCCCAGTTCTTGCTGCTGAAACTGAAGAGCAAAAGCAAAGCCGTTTACTATTATCGCAACTTACCGCTAAGACACTAAAAACAGGGTTATCTCTGTTAGGTATCGAAACGCTAGAGCGTATGTAACATGAGCAGAGATTACGCTAATAAAAAGCCTAGTCCTAAAAAGCGTCCGGCATCTAGAGGAAAAAAAGCGCAGCAACAGCGTTCTATTCCATATTTGCCGACCTTTATTGTTATTGCACTGGTTGTTGGTTTTGGTTACTTTTTATGGTCTATTAATGGTAGTTCAGACAATGCCACTGAACAGGTGACTCCAGCGACTAAAACAGTTGAAAAGCCGGTATCTAAACCTGCTAAGAAAGATCCTAATGCCCTTCCACCAAAACCAACGGAAGAGTGGACTTACTTAGAAGAATTAGCAAACAAAAGCATTGATATCGACGTACCTGAAGACGCACTCAAGTCTAAAGGCCCATATCAAATGCAGTGCGCTTCATTCAGAAAGCTCGAACCCGCTGAAGAAATGAAAGCCATGATTGCTTTTCAAGGTCTTGAAGCCCAAGTAAGAGCGACTCAAGGTACTACAGGCGTTTGGCATAAAGTCATTCTTGGCCCATTTGAGTCAAAACGCGCCGCTGAACGTGCAAGGCATAAACTGCAACGTGCAGGCATAAATGGCTGCCAGATCTGGTTGTGGGAATATTAATTTCAAATATTCTATGATTATTTAAGCAAATGCAGCTTTAAAAAGCGCTTACTGACGTAAGCGCTTTTTTTATCCCTTGAATTTATTCTAACCATCCCCATATCTGTTTTATCAACCAGCAGCAGACTCAATTTTACTGCTGCCGTCGTTAAGAGGATTTACCGTGACTACTATCGTTTCTGTTCGCCGCAATAATCAAGTTGTCATCGCTGGTGATGGCCAAGTTTCCCTCGGCAATACCGTCATGAAAGGCAATGCGCGTAAAGTGCGTCGCTTATACCAAAATAAAGTAATCGCTGGCTTTGCTGGCGGGACAGCTGATGCATTTACTCTTTTTGAGCGCTTTGAAACCAAGCTCGAAATGCATCAAGGCCACTTATTAAAATCAGCAGTCGAACTGGCTAAAGATTGGCGTACCGACAAAATGCTTCGCAACCTAGAAGCCATGCTAATTGTTGCAGATACTAAAGAATCATTAATCATTACTGGTAACGGTGATGTGGTACAACCTGAGCATGACTTAATTGCTATTGGTTCAGGTGGTAATTTCGCCCATGCATCTGCTTTAGCATTACTACAAAACACTGACTTGTCAGCGCGAGAAATTGCTGAAAAGTCACTCACCATTGCTGGTGATATTTGCGTATATACCAACCAACACAAAACGGTTGAGCAAATCGACTACTAAATTGAACGTAAGGAATTATTTATGTCTGAAATGACCCCTCGCGAGATTGTCCACGAATTAGACTCGCACATCATTGGTCAACAAAATGCAAAACGTTCAGTTGCTGTTGCTTTGCGTAACCGCTGGAGACGCATGCAACTTGAAGCATCATTTCGTCAAGAAGTGACGCCAAAAAACATCTTAATGATTGGCCCAACTGGTGTCGGTAAAACTGAAATTGCACGTCGTTTAGCAAAACTTGCTAACGCGCCTTTCATTAAAGTTGAAGCCACTAAATTTACTGAAGTGGGTTATGTCGGTAAAGAAGTTGAACAAATCATCCGTGACTTAACGGATTCAGCCATCAAGATGACACGCGAACAGCAAATGAAAAAAGGCCGTCACCGCGCAGAAGAACTTGCTGAAGAACGTATCCTAGATGTCTTGCTACCAAAGCCAAAAGATGACTGGAATACTGAGCAAAAAGATGACTCAAATACTCGTCAAATTTTCCGTAAAAAATTACGTGAAGGCCAGCTAGACGATAAAGAGATTGATATTGATTTAGCAGCACCACAAGTTGGCGTTGAAATTATGTCTCCTCCTGGCATGGAAGAAATGACTAACCAGCTTCAAAGTATGTTCCAAAATATGGGCCAGACTAAAGAAAACCGCAAGAAGGTGAAAATTAAAGAAGCCTTTAAGCTACTTATCGAAGAAGAAGCCGCCAAACTAGTCAACCAAGAAGACATGAAAGAACAAGCTATCGATTTGGTTGAACAAAACGGTATTGTATTCTTAGATGAAATCGACAAAATTTGTAAGCGCGGCGAAAGTTCAGGTCCTGATGTATCACGTGAAGGTGTGCAACGTGACTTACTGCCATTAATTGAAGGCTGTACCGTTACCACTAAACACGGCATGGTGAAAACTGATCATATCTTGTTTATTGCTTCTGGTGCTTTCCAGATGTCAAAACCATCTGATTTGATCCCAGAGCTTCAAGGTCGTTTACCTATTCGTGTTGAGCTTAGCGCATTAACTGCTGATGACTTTAAACGTATCTTAACTGAGCCACACGCTTCGTTAACCGAGCAATACGTTGCACTGATGGGTACTGAAGGCGTTAAAGTTGAGTTTGCTGAATCAGGTATTGAAAAAATTGCCCATGCCGCTTGGCAGGTTAATGAGACCACTGAAAACATCGGTGCACGTCGTCTTCATACCGTAATGGAAAAGCTGATGGAAGAAATCTCATACGATGCATCAGAGAAGTCTGGCAGCACCTTTGTGATTGACGAAGCTTATGTAACAGATCATCTAGATACCTTGGTTGAAGATGAAGACTTAAGCCGCTTTATTCTTTAAGCGCTGCTTGAATTTACTTTTTCAGTAAGCTAAAACGTTCTGTGATCTAAAACTAATTTAGCATCGACAGGATTAGCAAAATAAAGGTGATTAGTGCCACAATGGCCTATCACCTTTTTTATTGTCTATCATTGCCAGCAAGCTAACTTAACTGTTGCTGACAGCATCTTAAAAGAGAGCTATTTCATGAGCCAGCAAGACAAAAGCCCAGTTGTTACTAATCTAAAGTTAAAGCGTAAATCAAAGTTACTTGAGGTTACTTTTGATAACGGTGATGTCTTTAACATCACTTGTGAAATGCTAAGAGTTAACTCTCCGTCTGCAGAAGTGCAGCGCCATGGTAATCCGATTTTAGTCACCCACAAAAAAGCCGTAAACATCAAGGGTATTGAACCAGTAGGCAACTATGCGGTAAAAATCATTTTTGATGACGGCCATGACACAGGCTTATTCTCATGGAAATTATTGCATGAATTTGGCACCCATCAAGTAGAGATCTGGGAACGTTATTTAGCCCGTTTACGTGCAGAGAAAGGTTCTCGTGAGCCATTAATTGATATGAATATTAAGTATTCTTAAGTTGTGATTTCCAAATTCAGTTTGGATTAAAATCGCAGGATTCCATCCTGCACTGGCCAAGAGGGGGATTGCTGTTGTTTCCCCTCTTAGTCGGGTGTGGGTGGATAACCCACGACTTTTTCCAAACGTAGTTTGGACATTTTACCCAGCAGCAAGCTACCACCCTACAAAACCCAAACCCCAGACACAAAAATGCCAGCTTAATCGCTGGCATTTTTCAGTTTACGCTTTTAAACGTAAGTCATCTTATTAAAGATTAAACTGCAGCTTGGAAAATCACGCTGTCAGCTTTCTTGGTGTAAGACTCAATCTCATTAAAGTTCAAGTAACGGTAAGTGTCAGCTGCTGTTGCATCTAACTCTTTCGCGTATTCTTGATACTCTGCTGGAGAAGGTAAACGACCCAATAGTGCAGCTACGGCAGCTAACTCAGCAGAAGCTAAGTATACGTTAGCACCAGTACCTAAACGGTTCGGGAAGTTACGTGTTGAAGTTGACACAACTGTTGAGTTCTCAGCAACACGTGCTTGGTTACCCATACATAATGAACAACCTGGGATCTCGATACGCGCACCAACACGACCAAAGATGGCGTAATAACCTTCTTCAGTTAATTGGTCTTTATCCATCTTCGTTGGTGGAGCAATCCACAAGCGAGTTGGTAGCGTTGTTGCAAATTTATCAAGCATCTTACCTGTAGCACGGAAATGACCGATGTTAGTCATACAAGAACCAACGAAGACTTCGTCAATTTTGGTATCAACAACAGATGATAATAATACTGCATCATCTGGATCGTTTGGTGCACAAAGGATAGGCTCTTTGATGTCAGCTAAATCGATTTCGATAACTTCTGCATATTCTGCATCACTATCAGCGCTCATTAGCTCAGGGTTCGCGATGAACTCTTCCATACCTTTGATACGACGCTCAATCGTACGACGATCGCCGTAACCTTCAGAGATCATCCACTTCAACATCACGATGTTAGAGTTTAAGTATTCAATGATAGGATCTTTGTCTAGCTTAATAGTACAACCAGCAGCACTACGTTCAGCAGAAGCATCAGACAATTCGAATGCTTGCTCAACTTTAAGGTGCTCTAGACCTTCAATTTCTAATACTCGGCCAGAGAAAGCATTAATTTTGCCTTTTTTCTCAACCGTTAATAAACCCATTTCAATTGCTTTATGCGGGATAGCATGTACAAGGTCACGTAATGTGATACCTGGTTGCATCTCACCTTTAAAGCGAACCAAAATTGATTCAGGCATATCAAGAGGCATTACACCTGTTGCAGCAGCGAAAGCCACTAAGCCAGAACCCGCAGGGAAAGAAATACCAATTGGGAAACGCGTATGTGAATCACCACCAGTACCTACAGTATCAGGCAGTAGCATACGGTTTAACCAAGAGTGAATAACCCCGTCACCTGGACGAAGTGCAACACCGCCACGATTCATGATGAAATCAGGTAGTGTTTGATGTGTATTCACATCAATTGGTTTTGGATATGCAGCGGTGTGACAGAAAGACTGCATAGTTAAATCGGCGCTGAAGCCTAAACATGCTAAATCTTTAAGTTCATCACGCGTCATAGGACCTGTGGTATCTTGAGAACCAACAGAGGTCATCTTAGGCTCACAATACTGACCTGGACGAACGCCTGTTACGCCACATGCTTTACCGACCATCTTTTGTGCAAGGGTATAACCTTTGCTAGACGCAGCAACATCTTGTGGGCGAACAAATACTTCAGAAACAGCAAGACCTAACGTTTCACGAGCACGGTCTGTTAAGCCACGACCAATGATCAGTGGAATACGGCCACCAGCACGAACTTCATCAAGTAGCACGTCGGTTTTCAGCTCAAACGTAGAGATGACTTCATCAGTGCCACCACGCTTAACAACGCCTTCATATGGATAAATGTCGATAACATCGCCCATTTCCATTTTGCTTACGTCTAGCTCGATTGGTAATGCGCCAGCATCTTCCATAGTGTTAAAGAAGATGGGTGCGATTTTGCCACCTAAACAGAAACCACCAGCACGTTTGTTTGGTACATAAGGGATATCATCACCCATGAACCATAATACTGAGTTAGTCGCTGATTTACGTGAAGAACCCGTACCAACAACATCACCCACGTAAACGAGTGGGTTGCCTTTGTTTTTAAGTGCTTCAATTTCTTTGATTGGACCCACTGTGCCAGCAGCATCAGGTACGATGCCTTCACGCGCATTCTTTAGCATCGCTAAAGCGTGTAACGGGATGTCTGGACGTGACCAAGCATCAGGAGCAGGAGACAAGTCATCTGTGTTTGTCTCGCCTGATACTTTAAATACGGTAAGTGATACTTTGTCTGCAAGTTTTGGACGGTTTAAGAACCATTCAGCTTCAGCCCAAGAAGTAACGATTTGCTTAGCAAATGCGTTGCCTGCTTGCATTTTTTCTACCACGTCGTGGTAAGCATCAAACATTAATAGGGTATTTGATAATGCAGTCACTGCGATTGGCGCAAGTGCATCATTATCTAATTGAGCGATAAGCGGCTCAATGTTGTAACCACCTTGCATAGTACCAAGTAGTTCAGTAGCACGCTCAGTAGATAGAATTGGTGACGATACAGTGCCTTTTGCAACTGCATCTAAGAATGCCGCTTTAACATACGCAGCTTCATCAACACCAGGGGGAATACGATTCTCTAATAAGTCAAGAATTACGGCCTCTTCACCAGCAGGCGGAGTCTCAACTAACTTCACTAATTCAGCCACTTGTTGTGCATCTAATGGCTTAGGGACAACACCCTCTGCAGCACGTTCTGCGACGTGTTTACGATATGCTTCTAGCACGGCAACATTCCTCTTTGTTTGGCGCCTAACAGCGAAACTGAACGTCATTGTCTATGAAAAACATAAAAAATGACCATTCCACAGGTTCGGGCTTGAAATCCGACCCGTAGTATACTACAGGTTTGCAAAAGTATGAATTAGATCACACTCTAATGGAGACGAAATCGATGCTAATTTTTAGCTCGCAGCACAATTTAACAGCCACTTTAAACAAATAAAATTAGACAATAGTTTTAAACAACAAAAAAAATGATTTAATTCATCAGCTTAATAGTCTCACAGGATTTAAATTAATCCTACAAAGCAATTGAATAACATAGATGATTTTTTGCTATTTTTTTTGCTATTCTGCATAGTCTTTGTACAGATATAGAGTTATCAGACTCTAAAGATTACTTATTCAAGCTTATTGAATGTTTATTCAATTAACAAAAGGGTTCGTCATGAGTTCCACTCCAATAGAGGCCGTTATTTTTGATATGGATGGCATAATTATCGACACTGAGCCTGCGTGGCAACAAGCTGAAGTCGCAGTAATGAATCAATTTGGTGTACCAATTAATTTGGTGGATGCAGAGGTAACAACAGGCTTGAGAATCGATGCTGTCGTTAATTACTGGTATCAAAGACACCCTTGGCCTAACTATGACAATCAGCACGTCGCTCAGCAGATTATTGATAAGGTCGTCGCCTTTATCGAAACTGAAGGCGAACCGATGCGAGGTGTCGTTGAAGCCTTAAAGTTATGCCAGCAAAAGCAGCTTAAGATTGGGCTGGCGACATCTTCGTCATCCGATTTAATTGAAGCAGTCATGAGAAAATTAGGCATTAAAAATTACTTCATGGCGATAGAGTCTGCTGAAAACCTGCAATACGGTAAGCCGCATCCTGAGGTATATCTTAACTGCGCGAATGCACTGGGTATTTCTCCGGCGAATTGTTTGGCGATAGAAGACTCATTCAATGGCTTAATCGCCGCAAGAGCCGCTTCAATGCAAACGGTGGCTATACCAGCAGCTGAACTTGCCCAGCAATCTCGCTGGCAAATTGGTCACCATCAACTCGAGCATCTCGGCTTATTAACTGAGGTACTCGGGTGATACTGGTATTTACATCATAAAAAAAGCTGCCCTATGGCAGCTTTTTTTATGATGCTATTTAACGGTTAGAAGTTTTTACCGATGAATAGATAGAATGCTTGTTCACCCGTGTCAGTAAAGCCCACGCCCAAGGCTGCAGGCCCCCAGCTAGTGTCTGTACCAAGATATAAACTGCCAGCATAAATCAGATCATCTAAATCTACATTATCTCTATTAACCCAGACATTACCGCCTTCGAAACTGGTACCAAGGTATAAAGGAACATCTGACAGTAATACATCACGTCCTAAGTCATATTGATAAATTAACGCACCAAATGCTTTATGTGCCCCAGCTAATGCGCCTTTGTGATACCCCGATAAGTTTAAAAAGCCACCAAGCTCAGAGACATGTAATGTAAACTCTCTGTCCACATCAACGGTTGCAAGCTCTACCTTGCCCACAATAGCGTGATTACCTAGCTTTAACGCACCTTTCCAATCTGCTTCGTAGTGCCATGATAGCTCACCGGAATCTTCGATTATGGCGCCTTTATATTCTTCATCACGAACTGATGCTTTAAATGTGAGACGCTGTCCTTCGGTTGGGAAACTAATGCTATTTAGCGTATCGAAGGTTGCCATGAAGTAACCCCCTTTCGACTTGTAATCCAAATCGATTTGCGACACGGCACGGTTTGATAAAGTACCGGCTTCTCCCACGGCACCTAATTCAATTAAGCCTGCATGGGAATAATTGTAACCTACGCCAACCGCAAACTGATGTAAGGCGTTTTTTAGTTCATACTCTCGTTCATTGCCATCGTAGAAATCCCAATCTTTGATTTCATATTCATAATGAACACGGCCGTAGTAATCTTGGTCTTTACTGAACGGCTGATAAAATTCAGTACTAATACGTTTCTCGTACCCTAACTGCACTTCATTGCGCCATTCTCCACCATTATTAGTCAGTTCACCCATGGTGTAGGCTAAGCTTAAGGTTATCGCTGAGTCTAACGTAAAGTCATCTTCCCAATTAAAGCCAACATCAAAATAATTCGGTCCCCAAGATTTAGCATGTGTATTGATGGTTAGTATGCGTCCTTCTTCAGTGTCTTCAAATTCAGCATCAACACGCTCGAACTTATTCAATGAATATAGCCGCTTTACTCCAGCCTCTAATGCTTCTTTGGTGATAACCTCACCTTCTTTAAGGTTCAACTCCTCACGTAACAATCGCTCACTAACCTTGGAATCATTGACGAATACGATTTGCGTAGCAGGACGGTTAACTTGATTCACTAGTCGGTTTTTGATTTGTTTTTTATCAGCTTGATATTGCTGATACTCTTTCTCACTGACGCCTAAATGAGCCAGCATTGGCAATGCTGCTTCACCTGCTATTCGACCCGCTTCTAATGCCTGAGGCATAATTTCAAAATCAGTGGTGCTCATATCATCAATGGCAGGACGAATAAGCACATCACCTTCAACCAGTAATGTCTTCTGATGTTGAGTCGTGGCCATGGTCAGAATAGTCGATAGCTGTTCAAGTACCGCTATCGTGCTATCCAGTTCTTCTTTAGAGGCCAATGGTGAGCCAATATCAATCGCTATCACAACATCGGCGCCCATCGCTTTAATCACATCGATAGGCATATTGTTGGATATACCGCCATCAACCAATAATTTACCATCTATCTCAGCAGGTTGAAGTGCGCCAGGAACGGTCGCTGAAGCTTGCATGGCTTTGACAATACTGCCTTTTGCTAATATCACAGCATGGCTGGTCGTTAAGTCAGTGGCCACGGCGCGAAACGGAATAGCTAAGTCGTCGAAGTCGCCAAACTGTTCAACCAAATCGGTTGAGTCACGCAATAACTGCGACATAGTCTGGCCTCGTAACAAGCCACTGGGCGCAGCAAGGCCGCCATCTTTATAACCTACGTTAATGGGGATATTGAATTTATCGCGGTGTTGTTTGTCTCGAAATGAAAGGTCTTCACGGGGAATGGTATCTGAATAACCTTCTGCCCATGGAGAGTTAAGCATGATGTCTTCAATTTCAGTGGCGGTATAACCCAGTGCATACATACCACCGACATAGGAGCCAATACTGGTACCCGTGACATAATCCACCGGGATGCGGTTTTTCTCTAGTACTTTAAGCACGCCAATATGAGCAGACCCTTTTGCTCCACCACCACTTAATACTAATCCGACTGAAGGTCGTTCTTGAGCATAAGCCATACTTATGACCATACTCAGTACTATACTCAGTAACATTAGCAGTGTGATTTTGCGCCCCATATAAAGGATCCCTTTCTTAAAGTTATTATCGGCGCCATTCTAACAAAGAAACCCCAACATTAATAAAACCTTTTAAACACTAAATTAACAGTTAGTATTTTCATTAAGTCGTTTTCGAGTTTGAATTTCAATGTTATTCAGCATCAATTACGTCTATCCCAGTTGAGCTTGTTTCTGTTATACCAATAAAGGCATCTAGCTGTTCTCGCGGCATAGGTTTGGCAAAGTAATAGCCTTGAATGATATAACAGCCACGGCTAAACACTTGCTCCATTTGCTCATTTGACTCGATACCTTCTGCTACCACATGTAACTTTAAATTTCTCGCAAGCTCAATAATACTGCTTACAATGGCTTGGTCAGCTTCGTTTGTCGCAATATCGATCAAGAAAGAACGATCAATCTTAAGTGTGTTCACTTCAAAATTTCGTAAATAAGCCAAAGATGAATAACCTGTACCAAAATCATCAATTGCCACTTCAATGCCTAGCTGTTTTAGCTTGGTTAAATGTGAGACAGCCACCTGTAATTCTTTCATCAGCACGCCTTCAGTGATTTCTATCGCCAAGCAGTGAGGTGGCATCCCCGTGTCTTCTAATATCGCTTTCAAACTGTCAATAAAATCAATTTGTCTGAACTGAACGGCGGATACATTGACCGATAATTGAAAAGGTTGGTCATACAATGCATACCAACGTGCGCCGTCTGTACAAGCCTGTCTTAGCACCCAAAGATCAATATCAATGATCAATCCACATGATTCAGCCACTTTGATAAAAACATCTGGGCGAATAAATCCATCTTCAGGATGTTGCCAACGAATGAGCGCTTCCATCCCAATAAATTTATCTCCTTGAAGAATATCTATTTGTGGTTGGTAGAAAAGCGCTAGATCATTATTTTCCAATGCCTTACGTAATTCTGATTCAATTCTTAAATGATATTGCGCTTCGGCGTTTCGCTCTGCTGAATAATATTGGAAATTGCCTCGTCCCTCATCTTTAGCGTGATACATGGCCAAATCAGCATTTTTAATCAGGGTTTCAGGATCGAGTGTGTCTTCAGGCCACATGCTGATCCCAATACTGGTCGAAACAAAGAACTCTCGACCAAATAATTTAAAGGGGGCGCCAATTTCTTGAAGGATCTTTTCAGCGATCAAGTTTATTTGATCAACATCATCGGCATCTCTCAATAAAATCACAAATTCATCACCGCCAAAACGACACACAAAATGATTGTCACCCACACTGCGCTGCAATCGTTTCGCGGCTTCCACCAGCAAAGCATCACCCATACTATGTCCGTATGAGTCATTCACATGCTTAAAGCGATCTAAATCTAAAAACAATAATGCTAATTTTTCATTGGTTCGCTGAGCTTGCTGTGTGATAGCACTCAATCGGCTATTGAACATAGAACGGTTTGCTAAACCAGTCAGCATATCGTTGTTGGCTAAATGACGAAGGTTTAACTCATTTTGTTTGCGGACTGTGATATCAGAGAAAACCACCACATAATGCTGGGTATTACCTTGCTTATCTAGCATGACAGAAATATTGGCCCACACAGGGAAATACTGCTTAGACTCGCCAATAAAAGTCAGCTC
Source organism: Shewanella sp. 10N.286.51.B7 (assembly GCF_002873615.1). Lineage (NCBI taxonomy): Bacteria > Pseudomonadati > Pseudomonadota > Gammaproteobacteria > Alteromonadales > Shewanellaceae > Shewanella > Shewanella sp. 10N.286.51.B7. The sequence goes on along the minus strand of NZ_MCUF01000025.1, from coordinate 21,203 downwards.
ACCATTCCATGAACGCTTACTTTTCAGTAAATTATCAATAATTTCAGATTCGTTTTGTGAGGGTATCAATGACTCAAAAAATGCCCCGATTAACTGATTATGACTACTAGTTAATAACGTATTTGCCGCACTATTGAGCACTTTGATTTTTTTGTCATGATCAAGAATCAACATACCTTCTGACGTGTTCTCAAACGCTTTGGCGAACAGATCTATTTCGTTTTGCAGTTCTCGCTGCTCCGAAATTTCGGTATATATCCCAGCAACTTTAGTTAATTGCCCAGATTCAGCATCGCGTGACACCACTCGCCCACGAATACGCAGCCAACCGATCTTCTCCTCACCTCGATAGTAGCGAAACTCAACATCCACTGAATTGTGTTCACCTTTGAGTAAACCAATCCATTGTTGGTTCACTGTGTCTTTATCTTCTTCGATAATGGGTAAGTCAGAAATTAAATAAGAAAACTGCCGTCTTTCACCTAAAATACCTGATTGATTCTCAAAATGAATACGGTTTGAATTATTATCCCACTCCCATAAATCCGAATCACTGCCTCTTAAAGACTGGCGTAGCTTATCTTCGCTTTCTCTTAACGCGCTATTAATACCAATGACTCTTCGAACTTGCTTTTGACGTAACCATACCGATGTAAATGCGATAAATAATATAGTGAACAACACCAGCATTTTAAACCATTGTGATGCCCACCAATATTCATCAACTGTAAATTGAAATTGGAACGGCTCACTTGACCAAACCCCTTGCTGTTTATGAAGTAATTCCAGGGTATAAGCCCCAGCTCTTAAATCAGCAATATTAATTTGAGTTTGGCCTTCCAACAGAATGTAATTCGATTTCTTGTTCGAACCATCTAATCGTAAACGATATTTAATACTAATTGGTGCCGTATCAATATAATCAAACGTGGTCATTTGGAAACTAATCAACTTGGCATCTGGGCGAACAGTTTGAAATGAATCAGCGAGCAGATATAGTTCGGTTTCTGCTTCGTAATAAACTGAAATTGATTCTAGAGAGATTTGTTGACTACGGCTGCGATGTTCTAACTTCTCTACATCGACTAGCATAGCCCCGTCAGGGCTGCCGATATACAGGCCTGCCTTGGGATCATAAAACGCGGCTGCTTCATTAAATTCTGATGCAGTAAAACCATCGTGAACAGAAAATACTTCTATTGCTTCACTTTTTATATCTTGACGAATTAAGCTGTTTTCACAACCAATAAGATTATAACGTGCGGTTTTCTCGAAAAAATAAATCGTATCACATTCCACATTCCATACATCGTTAAATGAAGTGATTTCATGGGTTTGCAAATTGAATAACAATACACCTTCTTGATAAGTGCCTAACCATAAATGGTTATCATCGACTTGAAGAATATTATTGATGCCGACATTGGGATATTGACTGACAATGATATCAGACAAAGACACTAGCTTGTTCTGCTCATCAAGATAGCCTAGGTACTTGTTACCGCCGACCCAAAGCTTATTGCTTAGATCACGGTATATACTTGAAACCTTGGTTTTTGAATGCCTCTCGTCACCTGTAAATAATGGCACCTGCCTTATATCCAAAAAACCAGGTTGCCAATAATGAATTTCGTTATGTGTTCCCCACCAGGTACGACCATTAAACTGTGGGTCATTATATGAAATAAATAGTTCCTTTCCCCTTAAGTTATTACTATCAGGTGCAAACTCTGAAAAGTCGATTTCTTGATTAGACTGTTTGTCATATACAAAAAGGCCATTGGTTGTTGCTAATACAAGGTGTTTATCATCTAACGAAGAAGAGCTGTACACTGAGTCACTGCTTTCAAACTCATCAGGTAAAAATAAGCTCGTCGATACTGCTTGCTTATCAACAATATTAAGTCCTCCATCTCCACCTAACCACAACTTGTCACCCTCGGCATAGATGCTCCAAATCATTTCATTGACCAGTTTATATGGAGATGCCTTGTTGAAATAATCTAATAGAAAATCAGGTTTAAGGGCCAATAAAGCTAATCCTTCTCCCGATCCACCTATCCAAATTAAACCATGCTCATCGATAGCAATATCATCAACATAGTCAATGTCAGAATCACGTTTTAATTCATCTTTATAAGATTTAATCACTTGACTATCAGGCTGCCAAGAAAGGAGACCTGAAGTGGTCGACATCCATAAATGACCGAGCTTATCTTCAACTAATTGATAGATATTAAATGGGGCAATACTGACTTTGCTAATGTTTTTGTTAGTAAAATCAACGCTAAAAAGGCCTTTGTTTGAATATGCCCAAATATTTTGTTTTTTGTCGATAAATAAACCACGAATCGATGTATTTGGTACATTCCAATCAATGCTAGATTGTAACTCGCCCAGGGCATTCCTAAGCTCAATCCTATTGGTACTGGAGTATATAATTTGATTATCTTGTAAATGATTGATGCTATTCCAAGACAAAGTATCATCCAATACAAGGCCGTAATCTAACTGCAATGTGCTGCTATCAAGCGTCATCACACGTCCCGACTCTGTTAATAGCATCACATTATCATTAGCGAGTGTGGTGTGACTGGTAATAGGGTCGTTATCAAAGTTATCAACAGGGTCTATTAGCAGATTATAAAATTGATTTGTTGAAATATCATAAAGGGTGAGTGATATATCACTTTTGAGTAACAGATGAGTCTTGCCCACTTTGATTAATGATTTGATATTTTCGTAATTTAACGCATCTGCACTACCTGGCTGGTCTATTCGACGTACAGTTGAACTGCTGACTCTATAAAGACCTTGCTGAGTCGCTAGCCACACATAACCGTAATCATCAAACGTAATATCATTAATGGTGTAATCAACGAGTCCATCTTTGGCATCAAAAAGTCGCTGTACAAGGTTTACCGCAGCGGCTTGCGTGCAAAAAACAATAGCCAGAAACACGATAGTAAAAAACTGGTTCACGCGTTTTATCATTTTTATGTGAGTACTCTTATGACGAATCGTTTTGTTTGGGCGTTTCCTTGCAAGAAAAAATAGGCTTCATGCCTGACGGTAACTGAACAGATAAAATATCACTATTGATACATTCTTTTAATATATCACTTACATGTAAACTTAGACCAAAAAAAAGCACCCCGAAAGGTGCTTTATTACAAAATGCTACAGTTGTTACCGCTTACTTTTTCTTCTTTGCCTTTGGATTTGGCAAATCAGTAATTGAACCTTCGTAAACTTCCGCAGCAAGTCCAACAGACTCATGTAATGTTGGATGAGCATGAATCGTTAGTGCTAAATCTTCAGCATCACAACCCATTTCAATTGCTAGGCCAATTTCACCTAATAATTCACCACCATTAACACCAACAACAGCACCACCGATAACACGATGAGTTTCTTTGTCGAAAATTAACTTAGTCATACCGTCACTTGCATCTGAAGCAATTGCGCGGCCACTTGCAGCCCAAGGGAAACTAGCGGTTTCGTATGAAACGCCCTGCTCTTTTGCTTCTTTTTCAGTTAGGCCTACCCACGCTACTTCTGGGTCAGTATAAGCAATTGATGGGATAACTTTAGGGTCGAAGAAGTGCTTAAGACCTGAAATAACTTCAGCGGCAACATGACCTTCATGCACACCTTTGTGAGCAAGCATTGGTTGACCAACGATATCACCGATAGCGAAGATGTTAGGTACGTTAGTACGTAACTGCTTATCAACATTGATAAAGCCACGCTCATCAACATTAACGCCAGCTTTTTCAGCATCGATAGATTTGCCGTTTGGTGTACGACCAATAGCCACTAAAACAGCGTCGTAACGGATAGGTTCAGCTGGTGCTTTCTTGCCTTCCATTGTGACGTAAATACCGTCTTCTTTTGCTTCAACCGCTGTCACTTTGGTTTCAAGCATCAAGTTGAATTTCTTCTTGATCTTCTTAGTGAAGATACGAACGATATCTTTGTCTGCAGCTGGAATAACTTGGTCAAACATTTCAACCACGTCAATTTCACTACCGATTGATGAGTAAACTGTGCCCATTTCTAGGCCAATAATACCGCCACCCATAACTAACAACTTACCAGGCACTTCTTTAAGCTCTAGTGCGTCAGTCGAGTCCCAAATACGTGGGTCTTCATGTGGAATAAACGGTAGCTCAATTGGGCGTGAACCAGCAGCGATAATCGCGTGTTCAAAGTGGATCACTTTAACGCCGTCTTCACCTTGTACTTCAATAGTGTTTGGCGAAGTGAATTTACCGTAGCCATTAACCACATCAACTTTACGCATTTTAGACATTCCGCCTAATCCGCCAGTTAACTGACCAACTACTTTTTCTTTAAAGCCGCGAAGTTTTTCTAAATCAATAGTTGGCTCACCGAATACAACACCGTGATGCGCAACTTCTTTCGCTTCTTCGATCACTTTAGCTACGTGTAAAAGTGCTTTTGAAGGGATACAACCCACATTCAAACAAACACCGCCTAACGTGCTAAAACGTTCAACAATAACCGTTTCTAAACCTAAATCTGCAGCTCGGAATGCTGCTGAATAGCCTGCAGGGCCTGAACCAAGTACTACTACCTGAGTTTTGATTTCGTTACTCATGTTTTCCTCTATTTTTCTCTTGTTGGCGGAAAAACCGTCCAAACTGCAAAATGTGGGCAAATCTTGTAAGGTGGCCGCATTTTACCCTTTGTTTGATACTGATCACAATCCTGTGACGAGATAAAAAAGGCTGCTCACAGTGAGCAGCCTTTTTCTTTACAAAATTAACGTACGGATATCGCTAAGAATGCTAGATAATGTCACGCTGAAACGCGCAGCCATTGCACCATCAATTACACGATGGTCATATGACAATGACAGAGGCAACATGAGCTTAGGCTCAAAGTCACTGCCATTCCATTTAGGCTTCATTTCCGACTTAGACACACCTAAGATAGCCACATCAGGATAGTTAACGATTGGGGTAAACGCAGTACCACCGATGCCACCTAAACTTGAGATAGTAAAACAGCTACCTTGCATATCTGCAGACTTAAGCTTGCCATCACGAGCGCGGACAGAAATGTCCATTAGCTCACGTGAAAGCTCAACAATGCCTTTCTTATCAACGTCACGCACAACAGGAACCATCAAGCCATTTGGTGTATCAACTGCAACACCAATGTGGAAGTATTTCTTCTGGATTAATGACTCACCATCTGCACTTAAACTTGAGTTAAACACTGGGAATTCAGCCAATGCTTTTGCTACTGCTTTCATCATAAAGACCAGCGGAGTTATCTTGTAATCTGCTTTCTTTTTCGCAGCAAGTGTATTCTGCTCTTTACGGAATGCTTCTAACTCAGTGATATCAGCTTCATCAAATTGGGTCACATGTGGAATAGTGACCCAGTTACGATGTAAGTTAGGCCCAGAAATCTTCTGGATACGGCTTAATGGAATTTCTTCCACTTCACCAAACTTACTAAAATCAACTTTAGGTGCAGCAATCACATTTAAGCCACCTGCGCCACCAGCAACAGCTGTAGCAGCAGACGCTTTAGGACGACTAAGTTCATACTTAATGAATGCTTGAACGTCTTCTTTAAGAATACGTCCTTTACGGCCTGTACCTTTAACTAAAGTCAGGTCAGCACCAAACTCACGCGCTAAGCGGCGAACAGCTGGTGATGCATGTACTGCACCTGTTTTAGGCTGACTGCCCGCACTTGGATGATGTGGCACTGGCGCAGCTTTTACTGGCGCAGGAGCCGCAGCAACGGGTGCTGGTGCACTAGTAGCTGGAGCGGGTGCGCTAGCAACTGGCGCAGCAGTCGATATGGTTTCAACGGTAGCAATGATGCTACCTTGAGACACTTTATCGCCTACATTTACCGTTAAACTAACAAGCTTACCTGCAAATGGCGCTGGTACTTCCATGGTTGCTTTATCTGTCTCAAGGGTAATTAATCCCGTATCAACTTCAAGCACATCACCAACGGCAACCAAAACTTCAATCACGTCGACATCAGCAGCATCACCAATATCTGGCACTGCCACTTCTTTCACTTCAACAGTACTAGTTGCAGGAGCCGCAGGAGCTGGTGCACTTGTAGCAGGTGTTGCTACTGGTGCAGCAGCGGTCGCGCCTACTTCTAACATCAGTACTAATGAACCTTGAGAGACTTTGTCGCCAACAACGACTTTAAGCTCTTTGACAACACCAGCAGAAGGCGCAGGCACTTCCATTGTCGCTTTGTCTGTTTCAAGGGTAATTAAGCCAGTATCAGCTTCAATGGTTTCGCCAACGCTAACGAGTACTTCGATAATATCGACGTTATCAGCATCACCAATATCAGGCACTGAGACTTCAATGATTTCTGTACCACCAGTTACGGGCGTTGCACTCACAGGTGCTACAGGAGCTGTCGCTTCTGGCGCAGATGCTGGAGTCGCAACAGGAGCCGGCGCTGCAGCTTCCGCAGGTGCCGATTCTGATGCAGCATTAAGCATTGCAATCAGTTTACCTTCTGAAATCGTGTCCCCTACAGCTACTTTTAGCTCTGCAACGGTACCAGCAAATGGTGCTGGAATATCCATTGTCGCTTTATCGCTTTCAACCGTAAGAATTGAATCTTCTGCAGCGATGTCATCACCAACTGCAACACAGACTTCAATAACCTGAACTTCATCACCACCGATATCAGGAACCAAAACTTCTTTTAATTCAGCCATTTTGTTTCTCTCTATGCGTACTGTGGATTAATCTTATCAACGTCGATACCATATTCTTTGATGGCTTTAGTGAGCACATCAACTGGTATTTCGTTACGGTCAACAAGGGCTTTTAATGAAGCAACAACGATGAACTTAGCATCTACTTCAAAGTGGTGACGTAAGTTGTCACGGCTATCACTGCGACCGAAACCGTCAGTACCTAGCACTTTGTAATCTGTAGGAATGTAAGCACGTAATTGCTCGCCGTAAACCTTCATATAATCTGTAGCAACAATTGCTGGCGCATCTTTTGATAGCACTTCAGAAATATAAGGTACTTTTGGCTCTTCAGTCGGATGGAGCATGTTATAACGCTCAGCTGCTTGGCCATCACGAGTTAACTCGTTAAAGCTAGTCACGCTGAATACATCTGCAGTAATACCAAAATCTTTTGATAACGCGACAGCTGCTTTGCGCACTTGCTCTAAGATAGTACCGCTACCCATTAACTGGACAGAACCTTTACCACTACCTTGAAGGGTTTCTAACTTGTAGATACCTTTAACAATGCCTTCTTCGCTGCCTTCTGGCATAGCAAGTTGTTCGTAGTTTTCGTTCATCGTTGTTAGGTAGTAGAAAACATCTTCCTGCTCACCATACATGCGACGAATACCATCTTGAACAATCACTGCGATCTCGTAACCGTAAGTCGGGTCATAAGAAATACAGTTAGGGATAGTGTTAGCTAATACATGGCTGTGACCATCTTGATGCTGAAGACCTTCACCATTCAATGTAGTACGACCAGATGTACCACCCACCATGAAGCCACGAGCTCGCATATCACCTGCTGCCCATGCCATGTCGCCAATACGTTGGAAACCGAACATTGAGTAGTAAATGTAGAACGGGATCATTGGGGTATCGTTAACCGAGTAACTTGTTGCCGCAGCAACCCAAGATGACATTGCACCTAACTCGTTAATACCTTCTTGCAATACTTGGCCGGTTTTATCTTCACGGTAGTAAGCAACTTGATCTGAATCTTGTGGTTCGTATTTTTGTCCTTCATGAGCATAAATACCCACTTGGCGGAATAAACCTTCCATGCCAAAGGTACGTGCTTCATCAGGAATAATCGGTACAATTTGCTTACCGATTTTTTTGTCTTTTAACAATGCAGTTAAAATACGTACAAATGACATTGTGCTTGAGATTTGACGACCGTTAGAACCTTTAAGTACTGAGTCGAAAATCTTCAATGATGGTACTTCGATATCTTGTGAAAATTTCTCAAGACGTTTTGGCATAGCACCATGTAAAGTTTCACGGCGCGCTTTTAGGTACTTAACTTCTTCTGAGTCAGCACCAGGATGATAGTAAGGAATATCTTCTAACTGATCATCGCTAATTGGGATATTGAAACGATCGCGGAAGTACTTAAGCGACTCAACACCCATTTTCTTCACGTTATGCGCGATGTTTTTACCTTCACCCGCATCACCCATTCCGTAACCTTTTACTGTTTTAGCAAGGATTACTGTAGGACGACCTTTGGTGTTTTTAGCGTGTTGTAGTGCAGCATAAATCTTAACTGGATCATGACCACCACGGTTTAGACGCCAAATGTCATCATCTGACATGTTAGCAACCATTTCGGCTGTTTCAGGATATTTGCCAAAGAAGTGCTCACGAGTGTACGCACCACCTTTCGCTTTACAGTTCTGGTATTCACCATCAACGGTTTCTTCCATCAACTGCAATAATTTACCGCTAGTGTCACGTGCAAGTAATGGATCCCAGTAGCGACCCCAAATCACTTTAACTGCTTCCCAGCCTGCGCCGCGGAACTCGCCTTCTAGCTCTTGAATGATCTTGCCGTTACCACGAACAGGTCCATCAAGACGTTGTAAGTTACAGTTAACGATAAAGACTAAGTTATCTAACTCTTCACGGGCAGCAAGACCGATAGCACCTAATGTTTCAGGCTCATCACACTCACCATCACCTAAGAAACAGTAAACAGTTTGCTCTGAACAATCTTTTAAGCCACGGTCAGTAAGGTACTTAAGGAAACGTGCTTGATAGATTGCTTGAATAGGACCAAGACCCATCGATACCGTCGGGAACTGCCAGTAGTCAGGCATTAACTTAGGATGCGGGTATGAAGATAAACCTTTGCCATCAACTTCTTGACGGAAACCGTTCATTTGATCTTCGCTAATACGCCCTTCAAGGAACGAACGAGAATAAATACCCGGTGCGATATGACCTTGGTAATAAACTAAATCACCACCGTCTTTTTCATTTGGAGCACGGAAGAAGTGGTTAAAACACACGTCATAAATAGTCGCACTAGAGGCAAAACTTGAAATGTGACCACCTAGTTCTAAATCTTTTTTAGAACCACGTAATACCATTGCAAGTGCATTCCAACGAACGATTGCACGAATGCGACGTTCCATTTCCTGATCGCCAGGCATATGCGGCTCTTGGCCTGAAGGAATCGTATTCAAATAAGCGGTAGTCGCTTTATATGGTAGATGAGTACCATTGCGGCGAGCTTTATCGATTAATTGTTCAAGTAGAAAATGCGCACGTTCAGGGCCTTCTTGCTCTAATACCGCTTGCAGTGAATCTACCCACTCTTGAGTTTCTAATGGATCTAAGTCTTGTAGCATATCTTCAGACATGTCGCTGTCCTTCTCTAGATACTGATAATTAATGTGTTTCGGTCAATTTATAATGAGGTTTCACTATAATTTGTATCAAACACCGCTCTTTAAACGGCGCAAGCTACGCTGCAACCGACTGTCTTCTTCCCTCACAGACAACATGACTTCCTCGATGTAACTTAAATGTTCGTTCGAGGCTTCACGTGCCGCATCAGGGTCGCGACGAACGATAGCAGCGAGTAATGCTCGTCTGTGCTCATTCGCCATTGTAGATGCTTCTTCGCGGCGGCTTAGAAGCTCTAAGTTCTGTGCTACGTTCTTGTGCAACACAGGGGTTAAACTAAGTACTAGGTGTAACATCGCCACATTATGTGAAGCTTCGGCAACTGCACGATAAAAACGTACAATCGCATCTGCTTGTGCTTCAACATTTGCTGCAGCTTCCACTTCGTTGATAGAACGCTTAATGCTTTGCATATCAGCGTCATTTCCTCGAAGTGCGGCAAAATAAGCCATCATCCCTTCTGTAGCATGACGAAACTCCAGTAAGTCGTACTGACTTTCTGAATCGTTATGCATCAACTCAACAATAGGATCGGCGAGGCTTTGCCATAGTTGTTCTTTTACATAGGTGCCACCACCTTGGCGACGCATTAAAAGCCCTTTGGCTTCTAGCTTCTGGATCGCTTCGCGTAATGAAGGGCGAGACACTTCAAACTGCAAAGCCAGTTCACGCTCAGGCGGTAACTTCTGGCCAGGCTGTAAACTACCTTCAAGGATCATGCGCTCTAGTTGCTCCATGATCACATCTGAAATTTTAGGCTGGGTTATTTTGCTATAAGCCATTTGGCCCTCAGCTCCGTTGTCAATTGGTCTTACCAATTTATATGAGATAGCGCACTTTATCAAATCAAACATTTGATGTCTAGTTAGGCTAGTGTTGAATGGATGTTAGGTGAAGGTTTTAAACGCTCGACTTCGTAATAGAATAAGAGCATAACGAAAAAAACCTTCAAAGGGGTCTGACCATTTACTAAACGTGACCACGGAAGGGCTGCGAATCAAGTAAACCTATTTAAAGTGATTACATCAGCCACAATTTCTGTTAAACATTAGCAGTAAATGCAGCAATTGAATGGTTAAAAAATAAAAACTGTTTTTCTATTTCAATTTAATATTAGTTATACATTAATTAATATTAATCATTCGTATTTATAAAGATTAGCAATCTCGCGTCAACCTAACTCACTAATCCAAAAATCGTTAGCACCGATAGTACGGTAAGCAGCAAAATAAAGTTACGTTTACTGAGTGCCAGTAATGCCAGTGTTGGTTGTACACAAACAGGAGCTGAAGTTGACTCAGGAAGTGTTTCAGCGGCGAGCGCGGTATAAGTGACAATATTTTTAGCTGAATTGTTAGCGTTAAATACTTGCTTGCGCCATTCAGAGATCCCAGATGCAAAATGCCCACTCAACACAAAACCAAAACTGAACACCCGACTCGGGATCCAATCAAGCAAAAAGAGTAATTGACTGATAAATGGCATATCGAGTTTATTCTGTTGATTATATTGCTCATAAAAACGAACTGAACAATAAAGTACTGCGCCAACAGGGCCAAAGAAAATCAGAAATAATGCCACTGCGCCGTAATAGCGGTAATTAACCCAAGCAACCGTTTTACCGATTTGCTGGCCTAAATCTTTTTCATCAATGGCATCTAAACATTCAGTACAATCTAGGTGCTCAGCGTAATGGTAACAAGCTTGTACATCTCCACGGCAGGCCGCCAACATGTACTTTTTAAAACTACTACGAAGAGATTGATGACTTAAACAAAAAATAGCAATTGCAACCCATAACAACAGGGTAACCAAGTCATAAAACACACCGTCTATGAGAAATAATATAAGAAAAACAATAATGGCAGGAATTAACACCACTGCAGAAACAGCAAGCGGTGAATCAAACTTGTTATCTTTCCAAAACAATTGCTGATACTTGGCTAGCATTGAATCAAACTGCCAATTGGCAGGTAAAAGCTTAAGCCTTTCGACCATGATCGCAATTAATAAAGAAAATAGTGCCATGTGACTCCTGTTTACAGCTTTAGAAGTGAAAGCTTAAAAAATCTGGTTGATGTTGGTATATGAATCAACTGCAATCGAGAATGTGCATTAATTGAGACTCACACTTAACCCGATAGCATTCCCAAATAGCGTTGCCAATCAAAGCTCTCCCCTGGGTCTGTTTTACGTCCAGGTGCTATGTCGCAATGCCCTACAATTTTACTTTGATTAAGCATAGGATATTCATTAAACAACTCCAAGGTTAATTGCACTAAAACTTGATATTGCTCATTGGTATACGGTTCTGTATCAGTCCCTTCAAGCTCTATACCAATGGTAAAATCATTATAGTTTTCACGGCCATTAAAGCTAGAAACCCCTGCATGCCAAGCCCTGTCATCACAGCTTACATATTGCACAACTTCCCCATCACGGCGAATTAAAAAATGAGCAGAGACTTCAAGTCCCACTAATTCGCTAAAACTAGGATCAGCAGTGGCATCTATACATCCCTGAAATAAACCGTCGATATGAGGTAAACCATAACAACCCGCAGGTAAACTGATGTTATGAATCACCAAGCCACTCACTTCATTTAAAGGTCGTTGATTAAAGTGTGGCGACTTACATATACGGGCGGCTTGATGCCACCCAGCTTGAATCATGTTTTTCATATTACAGTTAAGTCACTTAATGCCGAGTAAAGAGAAGATAATAAAAGAACTTTGTAGTTAATTAAACAAGCTCAATGTAACAGCTCAATGCTATATTTTAAAATAACAACTGTGGTAAAGTTGCCTGCATACCTGTTTTATTATCAGCTGGCTGAATTTGACATACTCCAGCTTGATGTCGCTGTAATAGCAAGGACTAAGCACATGATTGAAAACGATATCCGACAAGCCGTAAAAACAGCGCTTGATGAAGACTTAGGTCATACCCCTTCCCATACACCCAAAGATATTTTAGCTGCTGATATAACCGCACAACTTATTCCAGCCGATAAATACGCAGAAGCTGTATTAATCACTCGAGAAGAAGGCGTTTTTTGCGGAAAAGCATGGGCTGAACAAGTCTTCAATCAACTCGGAGGAGATGTAGCGCTGCATTGGCATGTTGATGACGGTGACTTATTAGTACCCAACCAAGTGCTGTGTGAATTATCAGGGCCAGCTCGAGCTATTTTAACTGGCGAGCGCACGGCAATGAACTTCATCCAAACCTTATCGGGTGTTGCCAGCTTAACCAAACACTATGTTGACAAGTTAGCGGGTACCCACACTCGACTACTAGACACTCGAAAAACCATCCCGGGCCTGCGTACAGCACAAAAATATGCAGTCACTTGCGGCGGCGGCAAGAATCACCGCATTGGTTTATTTGATGCATTCTTAATCAAAGAAAACCATATCATGGCCTGCGGCAACATTGATTTAGCGATTAAAGCGGCTCGAGAGCTAGATAATGAAAAACCAGTAGAAGTAGAAGTCGAATCAATTGCCGAGCTAACCGAAGCATTAGAAGCAGGCTCTGACATTATTATGCTGGATAATTTTGATGTCACTATGATGATAGAAGCAGTGGCACTTAACCATGACTTCAAAGCGCAAGGGAAAGGAGCAAAGCTTGAAGTATCGGGTAATGTCACCATCGATACCATTGCTGACTTTGCGAAAACAGGTGTGGACTATATTTCTGTAGGCGCGCTAACAAAACATGTAAAAGCGTTGGATTTGTCGTTAAGGTTAAAAGGCTAGTTTTAGCACTCAGTTATTAGCATTTGGCAACTAGACGTTAGAGCTAAACGATCGAGGTTTACATTCTAATACTTCATAACACTAGTAACGGTATTGAGTCTGCCTAATACTATAAATTATCCAACAAAAAGCACTCTACTCAAGAGTGCTTTTTTAATACTTCATCTCAAAGCTAATTAGAAAGTAAAATAATATCCATCCAGTGAGATGATTAACTAACTTAGGGTTACTTATCTAAGCTAGCTTGTATTAGCTTACTTGAATTAGTTTGTTTATCTAAGGTTACATACTTAAGAATAGCTTATATTGATAACCTCTTGTTGCTGAGCATCAAAATACAAATCTAAACTCTCAATATTGCATTCGCTTAACTTTTTGAAGTATTCAAATCATCTCAAGTGGTCTTACCATATATTTAAGCACTAAAGATATAGTACATTTTTCTACTAATTTTATTTTCTGAACAAGCCATATTTTTGACTTTCAAAAACTTCAGTCAATTAATCCACGACACCTCAAAAATTGTCATCATTTTGTTGCGAAACCAGTGCCAACAAGGGCTTATATTACATTTTTTTGGCTTTTTTTACACTTTAAGCCTGCAAGGTATTCCTTTTTTGATAACTTTATAATAACGTTCACTACAGGCGAGTATAATTTCAAGCTAAACTTTTTTACAAATTACTTTTCAAAGCGTTACAAGCGTAACAATTGTTGGTTTTTGATAGTAATTGATTGAAGTCACCTTGACTGAAACACTCCTTTAACAATATTTCAGTAAAGTTATATTGTTTGTTGCCGTTAGTAGATAAAGTGGCGATTATTTAATCTCTACTCTATCCTGTAACTGTAAACTTGAAAGAATGAAGTAATAGGTTGACCCACCAAATTACTTTCATCGTTGTATAGCAACATTTGGTGAGTCGCACTTTTAAAAGCATTAACAGTTTTAAAAAGTTAATAAAAAATACACTAGTTTATTAATGCTAGAAGGATTGTGGTGATAGGACACCAGTTAACATTATTAAGGGCCTTTACTAATGTTAAGTTTCAAGGATAAGAACAAACCCGAAGCAACACTAAAGCACCAAAAAAGAGAGAGATAAAAAATGAAAAGCATTAACCAAATCAAAAACGCTAAGGGTTTTACTCTTATTGAATTAATGATCGTAGTAGCGATCATCGGTATTCTTGCAGCAATTGCTTTACCTGCTTACCGCGACTATGTAGGTGCAGCACACGGTGGTGCAGCCATGAAAGGTGTAGCGTCATTCACAACCAAAGCTGTTACTTGTGTTCAATCAGGTATTTCTTGTGACACAATCAATGCTGAAGTTACTGCAACTGCAGGGTTAACTTCTTCAGCAACTCTTGCAGAAGGGGCTGGTGGAGATGTAGCGTTTTCTGATGGTACATGTGTAGTAACTGCAACTATTACAAATACGGGAACAGTAACTTATGCTGCAACCTTAGTTTCAGGTGCATCAGGTGCAACTGCTACTCAATGTGCTGATGGTGCAGGTGTATAACTTTAGTAGTTAGCACAAACTATCCCTAAAACTTTAAAGTATAATTGACAAAAAGCAGCATATTGCTGCTTTTTTTGTCTTTGGAAGCTTTCTATTATTGTGCCATAATCAAATTATATCATTATGTTAGCAGAGCAAAAAAACATGGCGACGTCTGGTCTAAACTTAGGTCTATCTACATTATTTATCCGTAAAAACTTGTTAACTGAAGAACAAGTTGCAGACGCCATTAGTCAATCTAGAAAATCAAAAAAATCACTTGTTACGACAATAATACAATCAAAATTACTTTCTTCCCGTGAAATAGCTGAACTGTGTTATGAAGAATATGGCGCTCCTTTACTAGACTTATCAGAATTTGATTTTAATGATATTCCAGGTGACATTCTCAATAAAAAACTCATAGCAAATCATAAGTGTTTACCATTATTCAAACGCGGTAACCGACTATTTATTGCGACTTCCGATCCTACCAATATAGCTGCATTAGAGGATTTTCAATTTAGCTTAGGCTTGCATGCTGAAGCCATTATTGTTGAAGATGATAAACTTATCCTTGCCTTAGAAAAAATACTTGAAGAGGATATTTCTGGTCTCGGGCTTGACGGCATTGATGAGGAAGCTCTGGCAAATATCGAAGTTACAGACACTGACAAGCACGAAGAAGAGCAAACTGATAGTAGCGATGATGCTCCCATTGTCATTTATATCAATAAAATTCTAACTGATGCAATTCGAAAGGGTGCATCAGATTTACATTTTGAACCTTACGAGAAGCGTTATCGCATTCGCTTTAGAATCGACGGTATATTACATGAAGTGTCTGAGCCACCAGTCAATCTATCAAACCGCATTTCTGCCCGTTTAAAAGTCATGTCAAAACTCGACATTGCCGAACGTCGAGTGCCACAAGATGGCCGGATTAAAATGAAACTGTCACGAACTAAATCGATAGATTTTCGTGTCAGTACCTTGCCCACCATTTGGGGCGAGAAAATTGTAATGCGTATTTTGGATTCATCTTCAGCACAATTAGGTATTGAAAAATTAGGCTATGAAGATGATCAACGTGAGCTTTATGAGGAAATGCTTGCCAAACCTCAAGGTATGATTTTAGTTACAGGGCCTACGGGCTCTGGTAAAACCGTATCCCTATATACTGGTCTCAATATTCTTAATACCGAAGAGCGAAATATTTCTACCGCTGAAGATCCGGTCGAAATAAACCTCGAAGGGGTTAACCAAGTTCATATTAATTTAAAAGCTGGTTTAACCTTTGCCTCTGCATTACGTTCTTTTTTACGCCAAGACCCCGATGTGGTCATGGTCGGTGAGATTCGAGATTTAGAAACCGCAGAAATCGCCATTAAAGCTGCACAGACGGGTCACTTAGTGTTATCAACTCTTCACACCAACTCGGCAGCGGAAACATTGACTCGTTTAATCAATATGGGTGTGCCTGGCTATAATATTGCTAGCTCAGTTAATTTGATTATCGCCCAGCGTCTAGCAAGACGGTTATGCCCTGAATGTAAAGCACCAGAAGATGTACCAAAAGAAGAACTACAGCGCCTAGGTTTCTCTGAAGATTTAATTTCTGAAGGTTTTACTGTGTTCAAACCTGTTGGTTGTGAGCACTGTTCTGGTGGTTACAAAGGCCGCGTTGGTATTTATGAAGTGATGAAAATGACAGACGAAATATCAAGAACCATTATGGAAGGGGGCAACTCTTTGCAAATAGCGAGTCAAGCTAAGGCTAGTGGTATGCGAGATTTACGCTTATCAGGTTTACTAAAAGTCACTAAAGGCATTACAAGTATTGCAGAAGTAAATCGAGTAACAAGCTTCAATTAAATAATTATTACTTGAATTAAGCATTGCACATAATAAATAGAAAAGGATTTGCTTTATGGCAACAGCAACCACTAGAAGAAAGCCACGATTAAACAAAAAGTCGAAAAAAGATGTTAAGCATCAACCAAAAACATTTACTTTTGAATGGAAGGGTGTCAACAGGGATGGCCAAAGAACCTCAGGTGAACTTCGAGGTGCTACAATATCTGAAATTAGAAGTATATTAAAAGCCCAAGGCGTTACCCCTAAAGGTGTCCGTAAAAAGTCCGCTTCCTTATTCAAATCTGAGAAAAAAATCACTGCAATGGACATTGCGATGATTACGAGACAAATAGCAACCATGCTATCTGCCGGCGTCCCTTTAGTGACTACCATCGAACTTCTTGGCCGAGGCCACGAAAAAGCTAAAGTAAGAGAACTTCTAAGTACTATTCTAAATGATGTGCAATCAGGTATCCCATTATCAGATTCATTGCGTCCTCATAGAATATATTTTGATGACCTATATGTTGATCTCGTCGCAGCTGGAGAACATTCAGGGTCACTTGATGCTGTATTTGATAGAATTGCAACTTATCGTGAAAAATCAGAGGCGCTTAAATCCAAAATTAAAAAAGCAATGTTTTACCCTGCTGCAGTAGTAATTGTAGCCATAGCCGTTACAGTATTATTACTACTATTTGTCGTACCTCAATTTGAAGAAATATTTGCAGGATTTGGTGCTGAATTACCAGCTTTCACTCAATTTGTATTAAAGATTTCACGAGCACTTGAATCATCTTGGTACATCATTGCTGCTATTATTTTTGCGTTAGTATTTACATTTGTAAGGGCTCACAGAAATTCACAAGCAGTAAGAGATCAAGTTGATATATTAATTTTAAAAATTCCTGCAATTGGTCCTATTTTACATAAAGGAGCCATGGCAAGATTTGCCCGTACACTTGCAACGACATTCTCTGCTGGTGTCCCCTTAATCGACGGATTAGAGTCAGCTGCTGGCGCTTCTGGTAATGCAGTATATAAAAAGGCATTACTAAAGGTTCGCCAAGAAGTGATGGCGGGGATGCAGATGAATGTAGCCATGCGCACCACAGGCCTTTTTCCTGACATGCTGACCCAAATGGTGATGATCGGTGAGGAATCAGGAGGCTTGGATGACATGCTGAATAAAGTTGCCAATATTTATGAAATGCAAGTTGATGACGCAGTTGACGGCTTATCAAGCCTAATTGAACCCATCATGATGGTCGTCATTGGTACTGTTGTGGGTGGACTTATTGTGGCCATGTATCTACCTATATTCCAAATGGGTAAAGTTGTTGGTTAGCAACCAGTTCATATAACAATATAAAAGAATAAGAATAAGAATAAGAATGAATGATTTTATTAATAGTTTTATAAGCTCTATGAGCCAAAGCCCTTGGCTCTTTATTTCAATAAGCTTTATTTTTGCAGCTACTATTGGCAGCTTTTTAAATGTAGTCATTCATCGCTTCCCTGTGATGATGAAACGGGAATGGCAAAGTGAGTGCAATTATTATCTAGCTGAGTACCATCCTGATATCGTCAAAGAAGTGGGTGAGAAAAGACTCAATAAACCCATTGATGATTTTCCAAAGAAATATAATCTAGTTGTTCCTGGTTCCGCTTGCCCTAAATGTAAAGCAGATATTAAGCCTTGGCATAACTTACCAATTTTAGGCTGGCTAGCGCTGGGCGGTAAATGTGCTAACTGCAAAATTAAAATTAGTGCCAGATATCCAGTTTTTGAATTAATCACAGGTTTGCTTATTGCCACATTAGCGTGGCATTTCGGGCCAACGTGGCAATTCCTGTTTGCTTCAATACTTACTTTTGTATTAGTAGCACTTACCGGCATTGATTTAGATGAAATGTTATTGCCAGATCAATTAACCTTACCTCTTTTATGGCTAGGCCTGATTATTAACCTCAAAGGAATTTATGCAAGTCCAGCAGACGCTATTATTGGTGCAACTGCGGGTTACTTAAGCCTTTGGTCTGTATTTTGGCTGTTTAAAATAGTGACCGGAAAAGAAGGCATGGGATACGGTGACTTCAAGTTACTCGCTGTATTTGGTGCATGGCTAGGCTGGCAATTTCTTCCTTTAATTATTTTGCTGTCATCTTTAGTTGGCGCAATTGTGGGTATATCAATGATGCTGGCTAAAAACCTCGGTAGAGATAATCCAATTCCGTTTGGTCCTTATATTGCGATTGCTGGTTGGATAGCACTTATTTGGGGTCAAGATATCATTAATTGGTATTTAGGAACGCTGGTTTAATATGGCAAACTTCATAGTTGGCTTAACTGGGGGGATTGGCTCAGGCAAAACCACAATAGCGAATCAATTTTCAGAACTCGGAATTGAACTTGTTGATGCCGATATGATTGCCCGAGAAGTAGTTGAGCAAGGCACAACAGGTTTAAGTCAGATTGTTTCGCACTATGGCATGGATATTTTAGATTCATCAGGAAAGCTCGATAGAACTAAATTAAGGTCTAAAGTTTTCGACGATGAGCAAGAAAGGCAATGGTTAAATAATTTACTGCACCCTTTGATTAGAAAACAAATGTTAGCAGCAGTCAAAAATGCTAATTCTCCCTATGTTATTATGGTTGTACCCTTGCTATTTGAGAATGGGTTAGATAGTTTAGTCAATACGACTTTAGTGGTGGATATTCCACCACATGAACAGGTAGCAAGAACAGCTAAGCGAGATGGGGTTAATTCAACACAAGTTGAAAAAATCATAAACCGTCAAATATCTAGGAAATTAAGATTATCAAAGGCTGATGCAGTCATTGACAACACACTTCCCCTAGAAGAAGTACGTAAAACTGTTCAGTTATTACATTCAAGCTACCTTGACCAAGCATCAACAGCATAGATAATAATAATGAATAACGAACTGATTTATGAGCAACCGCTTAACGAAAAAACGAGGAGCTACCTTCGTTTAGAGTATTTGGCTGACCAGTTAGCGATGCACACTGAATCAGATCATCAACACCATTGTTTTTATCCATTATTTTCTCTTGCCGAATTAACAGACAGATGTGATTATCGAACAGATATTCTCAAAGACATTGATAAGCAACTCATTGTTTTAAGTAAGTGGCACGCTTTACCTCACGTAGATAAAAAACAAATTCAACATATCATCGATCAACTCAATGCCTCAAAAGCCCCCCTTCAAACCAATGAGCGAATTGGTTGTCATTTAAAAAAAGATAGGTTTATTGCAGCGCTGAAACAACGCTTTGGCATGCCAGGAGCCTGCTGCAATTTTGATTTACCACAATTGCATTTTTGGTTATCAAAGGATTGGACACAAAGACAAGCAGATCTTCGCAGTTGGGTTGAAAATTTTTTACCAATATTGACACCGATAAAGCTATTGTTAGATCTAACGAGAAGTACTGCTGAATTCCGCTCCTCTGAAGCGCAGCAGGGGTTTTATCAAGGAAACAGCGTTCAAACTTTGTCTTTGATCAGAGTAAAAATAAATTGCAACCAAAGTTGTTATCCAACAATTAGCGGCCATAAAAATAGATACGCCATCCACTTTGTCGGTTTTGAGAACCAAAAACACACAGATAATTTAGTTAAATTCAAACTAGCTACTTGCCACTAAAGTCTTTACTATCTCCCTGTAACTAACAGTGAGTAATTTATATGCCTATATCTGTAAAATGCCCAACCTGCCAAGAAAATGTTGACTGGACGCCTGACGAAAAATTTAAACCTTTTTGTAGTGAGCGTTGCAAAATGATAGATCTGGGTGACTGGGCAAGTGAAAAACATGCCATACCTGTGAAGCCAGAATTTGATCACGAAACACTCGATAGTGAAGGTTTCGATGAAGGCGATTTTTTTAAACATTGAATAGGAAAAAAATGAAAAGAATCCATGTTGCGGTTGGCATTATAGTTAATGCAGAGCAAGAGATATTAATTGCTAAAAGACACCAGCACCTTCACCAAGGTGGTAAATGGGAATTTCCAGGTGGCAAGGTGGAAAATAATGAAAGTGTCTCCCAGGCTCTAATTAGAGAGCTTAAAGAAGAAGTAAATTTAGATATTAACGCTACGACTTCGTTTATGGAAATATCACATGATTATCCTGATAAGCATGTATTGCTAGACATACACCTAGTAAAAGACTTCCAAGGCAATGCAGAAGGTATCGAAGGACAACAAATTAAATGGATTCCTTGTTCAGAACTTAAAAATTATAATTTCCCAAAAGCTAACCAACCAATAATTGATAAACTTTTGGAGTTGATAGCTAATTAAGTTAGGCATTTGAGTTGTTTCAGCCTAATCAACAAGATTTATGTCAACACTCGACTTGAAGCACAACTAACAACTTCGTTAATTCATCTTTTGCACACTAACAATTCCCCATAGATCTTAGTTTAAATATCATAATTCCACACATAAAATAGCCCGTTACGTGAGCAACGGGCTAACTGCTCTCAATTAAGAGGCACTAATTTTAAAGATATGGGGCTCTTAGCGATGACCTATTTTTACTATCCTTGTAAGGGCACATGGGCATATCGTCCACA